>DASYUQ010000086.1 GCA_036001065.1 Candidatus Methylomirabilota bacterium | reverse complement strand
CGGCTCGAGATCGAGTTCGAGACCCGTTGAGGAGCAAGGACACGGAGATGGAGGCTGCGGTGAGAGCGGAACGAGGGCGGGCCGCGCTCGAAGTCGAAGCGCCGCGGCACCCGTCCGGCCCCGCGGCGGTGCCGGAGCCGGCAACCGTCATCGCCCGCGGCGAACGCGTCTATATCCGGACACTCGTACCCGGCGATCTCCGCCACCTGGCCGCCTGGGCGGACGATCCGTTCCTGGAGCGGATGGTCGGCAGCGATTTCCTGCGCACCTACCGGCGCCTGTACGACGGGGACGCCGCCTTCTTCGAAGCGGCCCTCGCCGATCCGACCCAGGTCGCGTTCATCGTCATGACGAATGACGGCCGGCCGGCGCCGGTGGGGCTGGTGCGCCTCTTCAACATCCACCTCAGCGAGGGCTACGCGTTCCTGGAGACCGTCATCGCCGACCGCACGTGCATCCGGAAGGGCTGCGGCGTGGAGGCCGGCAAGCTCATGTGCGCCTACGGTCTGGACGTGCTGGGCCTGCAGCGTATCGAAGCGAAGGTCTACGAGTACAACTTCCTCAGCATCAACTCGCTCAAGCGGAACGGGTTCCGGCAGGAGGGTGTGCTCCGGAAGGCCGGCTTCCAGGGCGGTGCGCACTGCGACGTGATCGTCTTCGGCATCCTCCGAGAGGAGCTGGAGGCCCAGCGGCGGAAGGAGGCCCACCCCGAGCTCTTCCACTTCCCGTTCGTCGCGGAGCCGCGGGAGCGCTGAGGCCACCCATGGCGACCACCAAGATCCTGTACATCGAGGACAGCGCCGAGAACCGGATGCTGGTTCGCGCGCTGCTGGCCCGCGAGAAGTACACCATCGTGGAAGCGGAGGACGGACTGTCGGGGATCGAGGCGGCCCTCCGCGAGCAGCCGGCCCTCATCCTGCTCGACATCAACCTGCCCGGAATCGACGGCTACGAGGTCGGCGTCGCCCTCCGGTCGTTCCCGATGCTGCGGGGGACGCCGATCATCGCCGTGACCGCGTACGCGATGGAGGGCGACCGCGAGCGGACGCTGGTGGCCGGCTGCGACGGCTACATCGCGAAGCCTCTCGACGCCGACGCCTTCCCGCGTCAGGTCGCCGAGTTCCTGCGCGGCAAGCGCGAGCGGGTCGACGAGCGGAAGGAAGCGCCCTTCCTCCGCGAGCTGAACCAGCGGCTGGTGTACCGCATGGTCCGGCAGATCGAAGAGCTGCGGCGCCTCAACGAGCACTTCGTCAGGCGGGCGGGGCAGCTAGAAGCGCTGCACGGCGCGGTCCAGGGGATCACCTCCGAGCTGGACGTCCGCACCATGCTGGAGAAGCTCCTGCCGGCGCTGGGCCGGGCCATCGGCATCACGCAGATGAGCGTGGAGCTGACCGAGCCGGCCGGGCTGCAGGTGTCGGTGAAGAGCGAGCAGGCCGCGCAGATGCGCAGCGTGCTGACGGAAGACGGCGAGGCCAACCAGGAGTGGGAGGAGGTCGAATGGGTGCTCCCGCTGGTGGTCCAGCAGCGCGACCTCGGCGTGATGGTCGTCCACAGCATCGTTCCGGCCGGCGCCAAGGGCGACGAGGAGCAGCTCCTCAAGATCGTCGCCAGCCAGGTCGCCATCGCCGTCGAGAACGCCCGCCTCTACGAGGGCGTCAAGCGGCAGATGGCGGAGCTGCGGGAGACCCAGTCGCAGCTGGTGCACGCCGCCAAGCTGGCCGCCCTCGGTGAGATGGCGGCCCAGGTCGCCCACGAGATCAACAACCCGCTGACGAGCGTGCTGGGCTTCGCCTCGCTCCTCATCGAGGACCTGCCCTCCGACAATGCGATGCATGAGCCGATCAACCTGATCGTGACGGAGGCCACACGGGCCCGCGACATCGTCCGCGATCTGCTCGACTTCAGCCGGCAACGCCCGTTCGTCCCCCAAGAGGTGGACCTGAACCAGGTCCTCAAGGAAGTGATCGGGCTGGTGCGTCACCAGGGCATTCACGGCGTCACCATCGAGGAGCGTTACGCGGAGGCGCTGCCGGTCGTCGAGGTCGATCCGGGCCGCATGAAGCAGGTGTTCCTGAACCTCGCCCACAACGCGATCCAGGCGATGCCCCGGGGCGGCTTCCTCACGGTGCGGACGAGCGCCGCGCCAGAGGAGGTCATGGTGATCGTCACCGACACCGGCACCGGCATCGCGTCCCACAACCTGGTCCGGATCTTCGAGCCGTTCTTCACCACGAAGCCCGAGGTGAGCGGCACCGGCCTCGGACTCTCGGTGAGCCTCGGGATCGTGCGGCAGCACGGGGGGACCATCGAAGTGGCGAGCGAGATCGACAAGGGCTCGACGTTCACGGTCAGGATCCCGAGGCCCGGCCGCGTGATCGATGCGGAGCCGCTCGGATGCGCATGAGCGCCGTCATCGACCCCGCCGGGATGCGTGACGCCCCCTCGCCGGCGGCGAACGGGCTCGACTCGGCGTCCCGCGCCTCCGCCCGCGCGCTCTTCGCGGATCTGCAGAAGGCGCTCGAGCGGATGCAAGGGCTGGTGGGGACGACGGCCGCGTTTCCCTGGGTCGACCTGGCCGGCCTGTTGGAGCTGGTGCACGCCTCGCTGGAGGATTCGGACGATCTGTTCTGGCTGGCCCATAGCCCGCAGGTGCCCGAGGACGCGCATTACCTGGCCTTTCATCACGCCCGGGTAACCGTCCTGGCCATGCGGATCGGGGCCAGGCTGGGCTACGACGTCCGCCGGCTGTTGGAGTTGGGCCTAGGGGCCACCGTCATCGACATCGGGCTCTGCCCCGTGCGGGAGCGCGTGCTGCGGCGGGCCGATCCGCCCTCCCCGGACGAGCAGGCGCTGCTTCAGGCCCACCCGCTGCGGTCGGCGGAGATCGTCCAGCAGTGGTCCCTGCCGCTGCCGGCGGTGATCGAGATGGTGCTGCAGCACCACGAGCGCGAGCGGGGGCAGGGGTATCCGCAGGGCCTGTCGGTCGAGGCGATTCACCCGGACGCGTTGGTCCTGGGGCTCGTCGACACGTACGCGCAGATGACGGCGCTTCCGGCGGCCCGGCCCCAGTTCCGCCCCCACGAGGCCATGCGCGAGATGCTGAAATGGCGGCACGGGGCGTTCCCGCCTCCGCTCGTCAAGGCGCTGCTATCGGAGATCACGGTGTTCCCCCCCGGCTCGAAGGTGTGCCTGAGCACTGGCGAGGTCGGCACGGTCGTGAAGGTGAATCGGCGCCACCCCCTGCGCCCGAAGGTCGCCGTGACCGCGCGGGCGGGGGGCTTTCAGCGCGCCGTTCCCCGGATCATCGACCTCGCCGAGGCCCCCTTCATTTTCATCAGCGGCTCCGGCGAAGTGTCGTAAGCCCCCGAACGCGGTAAGATCACATCCTGGTGGTGAAGATGTTCGCGCGCGCCCTGGTTGTCGTCCTTCTCATGAGCGGTCCCGCCCTGACCCAGGAGAGCTATGGCGTCTACGGCGCCGACCGATTCTTCAAGCTCGAATGGTCGGCGGGCGAGCGCAACGGCCACCCCGTCGTCTCCGGCTACATCTTCAACGACTACGGGTTTGCGGCCAGAGACGTCCGCCTGCGGGTGGAGGCGCTCGATGCGTCGGGTAAGGTGGTCGCGACGACGATCGGCTCCGTGCCCTTCATCGTCACCCCCGGCACCCGCGCCCCCTTCGAGGTGCCGGTGCCCCAGCGGGCGGCCAGCTACCGCGTGACGGTGCTGTCGTTCGACTGGATCGTCGAGCCACGGCGCGACCGGCGCTTCTAGTTATCGGAGGGCGCGGACGTTACGGCCCCCTCCGACACCTCCCCCGGGATGGGTTGTGCCGGCGGAGCCGGTGCTCGAACGGCAGATCTCTGGCGTTACTTCGACGAGCTTCTAGTGCCGTTCCAACTTGTTGATACTAAATCTGTCCACGAACGACGTACACGATGCCTTCCTAGTGCCGTTCCAACTATTCGCGCCAAGGGAGGCGCCGTGTACTACACGTACGTGTTGTGGAGTGATCGAGATCAACGGCTCTACACCGGAACGACGCACGACCTCCGCACCCGAATCAAGCTGCACGCTGACGGAAAGGTGCGCGCGACCGCTTACCGACGGCCACAGGTACTCGTGTACTACGAGGCCGGCCTGAGTGGCGATGATGCG
>DASYUQ010000085.1 GCA_036001065.1 Candidatus Methylomirabilota bacterium | reverse complement strand
GTCGCCCGGCATGGCCGTCCGCGTCGCCTTGTACTCCTCGTAGAGCTTGTCGCGGAAGGTCGGCCCCGGCGGGTCCCAGGCGATGGCGAGATAGTCCGGGCGCTCCTCGCGGATGAGCTTCCACAGCATCGTGCTGAGGATTAGCACCGCGTGGCTGGGCACGCCCTTGGAGGTGGAGAGGTATCCCACCGCGTGGTAGGCGCGGAAGAGGTGCGAATGCCCATCGACGATGTAGAAACGGCTCATCTCGGTCGTGTCACCGTATCACGTGCAAAAGGTATCACGATGTGCCCGACCGCCTCTTCCTGCCCCTCAGCTCATAAAAAGCCGTCGTTACAAGGAACCACGCCCAGCGGATCATGGCGCTCGTCATCCCACCGGAACACCCGGCCCAGGGCCGACCGCAGCGCGAACAGTCCTCGAACCGTCAGGTTGGTAGACGGACGCTGGGCGCCAAACAAGATCGCGCGCACGTCGTGGATACTGCGACCGGGCCCGCCGCCATTGAGTGGAATCGCCCAGACGTCGGGCAGGGGCACATCGCTGAGAAGCGCGTGGCAGCGCAGGTCGAGCTTCCTGAACTCGGCCGGATTCACACGCATGCCGGTCATCAGCTCTCCGGAGCAGCGACCCGCCTCACGGCGCTCAGCGGCCGGCGTGCGAGCGCAGCGAGGCTTACTCTGTTACCGATCTTCCCGGTTGCTCAGCCCCGCTCAGCCAACCCCATCGCCCCCGCGCGTCATGATCTCCGTGTACGCCGCCCTCACGGCGGCGGTGCGCGTCCGGTAGTCCTCCAGGAACGCCGCGCGCGACGGGTGGCCGAGGGCAGCCGCGACGCGGGCCGGCATGGGCCCGGCCAGCTCCAGCGTGTCGGGTGGCCGCGCCGAGAGCAGGCGGAGCGCGGCCGAGACCCGGCGCAGGAACCGGTAGTGATCGGCGAGCGCGGCAGCGGTGGCGGGCGCCAGCGCGCGGGAACGCGCCAGGCCGGCGAGCCCGGCGACGGTGTTGGCGCGGCGCGCGTCCGGATGGTTGCCGCCGTGGACGAGCTGCAGCGCCTGCACCAGGAACTCGACGTCCACGAGGCCGCCGCGGCCGAGCTTGACGTGGTAGCGGCCCGGCGTCTCCTTGCCCAGCTCGACCTCCATGCGCGCGCGCACCTCGGCGATCTCCTTGAGGCCGTTGGGACCGAGGGGGGCGCCGTAGACGTAGCGCCGCAGCACGGCGCGCACCCGGCGCGCCAGCGCGCGGTCGCCGAGGACGAGGCGGGCGCGCGTGAGTGTCTGCCGCTCCCAGAGGTCGCCGTACTCCGCGTAATAGCGTTCCGCCGCCGCCAGGCTCGAGGCGAAGCCGCTCCCCTTGCTCCCGGGGCGCAGCCGGAGGTCGACCGGGAAGGCCACGCCGGCCGCCGTGATGTCGCCCAGCGCGCTGGCCAGGCGCTCGACCGCTGCGCTCCAGAAGGTGTGGGCGTCGACGCGGGTCGCGCCGTCGGTCTCGCCATCTTCGTGGCAGTAGGAGGTGAGGCCGTCCGACGGCCGAGCCGACGCTTCAGTGGCCCCATACACGACGAAGACGTCGAGGTCGGAGCCCGTCGTCAGCTCGCGCCCCCCCAGCTTGCCGAGCGCGACGATGACGGCGGGAATGAAGCGCCCGTCGGCCGCGCGCGGCACGCCGTGGCGCTCGACGAGCCCGGCGAGCGCCAGCAGCCAACCGGCCTCCAGCGTCGCCTCGGCCAGCGCCGTCATCTCACGGGAGTAGCCATCGATCTCCGTGACGCCGGTGAGGTACCGCCAGACGATCGCCAGCTCCTGGGCTTGCTTCAGGCGACGCAACCGGTCGCGCCGCTCCGCCGCCGGCAGGGCTGGGGCGAACACCGGGGCCAGCGCGGCGGCGAAGGCGCGGCGCGACTGGGGCCGTCCGGGCGCGCGCTGGTCGGCCAGTGTGGTCAGCAGCTCGGGCTGGGTGATGAGGAGCTGGGTCAGGAGATCGCCGAGGGCGCAGAGCCGCGCGAGCCCGTTGAGTACGTCGGGCTCCGCGGCGAGCCGCTCGATCAGCGCGGCGCGCGGCCCCGCCGCGGCCAGGAAGCGCTCGAACTGGTTCAGGGCCTCGTCGGGGTTCGGGCTCTTCCACACCGCATCCAGGAGCGCCGGGAGCAGCCGCTCCAGCGCGCGGCGGAGCGCGCCGGCGTAGGGCACCAGGGGGCGGCCCTCCACGATGAGGCGGAGATTGTGGCGCGCGCGCTCGGGATCGGCGAAGCCCGTGGCCTGGAGGGCCAGCAGGCTCGGCAGGCGGACCCGGGGCGCCCGCGCCGTGTGGGGCTCGCCGAAGAACTCCCGGAACGCGCGATGCACCACGGTCGTGGTCGCGCGGTGGCGGCGCGCGAACTCCCGGGCCGCCGCCCGGGGCGCGCCCGCGATGCCCAGGCGGCGGGCCAGACGCCCGAGCGCCACGGGCTCGGTCGGCAGCGTGTGGATCTGGAACTCGTGCAGGACCTGCAGCCGATGCTCCACCGTGCGCAGATGCACGTAGGCGTCGGAGAGGGCGCCGACGAGGTCGGGCGCCAGGTAGCCGCGCTCGGCCATCCGGAAGAGCGCCTTGAGCGTGTTGCGCTCGCGTAGCCAGGGGTCGTCGCCGCCGTAGAGGAGCTGGAGCGCCTGCACCAGGAACTCGATCTCGCGGATGCCGCCCCGGCCCAGCTTGACGTTGTCCCGCGTCTCCTCGCCCTGCCGGCCATGAAGCGCCCGATCGATCTCGCGCTTCATGTCACGGATGGCGTCGACGATGTGCCCGTCGACACCGGGGCGATAGACGACCTCACGGGCGAGATCCATGAAGCGCGCGCCCACCCGCTCGTCGCCCGCGGCCACCCGCGCCTTGAGCAGGGCCTGGCGCTCCCACAGCTCGGCGCGCTCGGCGTAGTAGGCGCGATAGCGGTCGAGGGAGAGGATCACGGGTCCCATCCGCCCTTCGGGTCTGAGGCGCAGATCGACGCGGAAGGCCGCGCCTTCCTCGGTGACGGATTCCAGAACGGCGACCAGATCGCGGCTCAGGCGCGCGAAGTAGTCGCCGTTGGCCAGGCGGCCGGCCGGGCCGCCGTCGGTCTCGCCGTCGCCGCCGTACACGAACATGAGGTCGATGTCGGAGGAGTAGTTCAGCTCCTCGCCCCCGAGCTTGCCCATGGCCACGACGGCCATGCCGGTCTCGCCGCCCTCGGGAACGCGCGGCGCCCCGTGCTGGGTTCGCACGTGGGCGTCGCAGAAGCGCCAGGCTTCGGCCAGGCAGACGTCGGCCAGGCGCGACAGCTCTTCGGTCGTGACCGTCAGGTCGGCGTCGCCCAGCAGGTCGCGGCTGGCGATCCTCACGAGCTGACGGTACTTGAAGCGCCGGAGCGCGTTCATGCGCGCCTCGCGCGCGGCGAAGGGCTGGAGCGTCTGGGCCAGATCGGCTTCCAGCTCGTCGGGCAGCCACTGGCGCATGGTCCGCGGCTCCAGGAGCCAGGCCAGCGTGTTGGGCCGGCGGCGCAGCGCGTCGGCCAGGAACTGGCTCGACCCGAAGAGCCGCGCCAGCAGCGGACTGGCACCGGGATGGATCGCCAGCGTCTGGAACAGGACGGCCCGATCGACCACGGCGGCGTAGCGCTCGAGGTTGTTGAGCGCCATGTCGGGATCGGGCGCCGCCGCCAACTCGGCCAGCAGGCGCCCGAACGCCGGGGCCAGCAGCTCCGCGTCGCGCGGCGTCGGGGTGAGGCTCTCGAGGTTGGCGACCGCCGTGCGCGGGTCCGCGAAGCCCAGCCGCCTGAGCGTGGCGAGATTCTCCGCGGCGTGGCCGCCGGCTCCGAGGAGCGCCGCGGCTCGGCGAGACTCGAGGCTCAGACCGCCGACTCTCCGGTCTCGCCCGTCCGGATGCGGATCGCCTCGTCGATCGGCAGCACGAAGACCTTGCCGTCGCCGATCGATCCCGTCTTGGCCGCGCCCACGATCGTCGAGACGACCTTGTCGACCAGGGGCGCCGGGACCACGACCTCGATCTTCACCTTGGGCAGGAAGTCCACGGTGTACTCCGACCCGCGGTAGAGCTCGGTGTGGCCCTTCTGGCGGCCGAAGCCGCGCACCTCGGTGACGGTCATCCCGATGACGCCGATCTCCGTCAGCGCCTCTTTGACGTCGTCCAGCTTGAACGGCTTGATGATGGCCTCGATCTTCTTCACGTTACCCCTCCTCGAGAATCGGGTAGACCAGCGCCGAGACGTGCGAGGAAATACGCTTGAGGTTGGTCAGGATGTCCAGGTGGATCTCCGAGGTCTCCAGCGATTCGGCCAGTCCCATCCGGAGCCGTCCCAGGTGCGATTCGCGCAGCTCGCGCTCGCGCTGCCGCATGACGGGCCGCTGGTCCAGCACCGCCTGGGCCAGGCTCCGGTCGTTGGCGGCGAAGGCCGCGATGGCGGTCTCCAGATTCTTGGAGACCATGCCGTGGAACTCGACGATCTCCGCCCAGCCCGGCTCCGAGAACCGCCGTCCCTGGTAGAGCTTCTTGCGCGCCAGCTCCATCAGGTTCTTGTCGATGATATCGCCGATGTTCTCGAGGTTGCCGATGAAGGAGATCAGGCCGATCTCGCGGTGCGAGAGATCCGCGCCCATCGCCTCCCGCCCCAGGCGGGCCAGGAACAGCTTGATCTCGCGCTCGAGGAAGTCCACCTGGTCGTCGCGCCGCTCCACGTCTTCCAGCAGCTCCTGGTCGTCGTTGCGGAACACGGGGACGACGTCGCGCAGCATGCCCTGCGCGACATCGGCGATCCTGAGCGCCTCCCGCGTCGCCTGTCCCAGCGCCAGGGACGGCTGGTCGAGGGCGCGCTCGTCGACGTAACGCGTCTTGAACGGGTTGTCGCCAGGCTGATCGTCGGGGACGAGGCCTTCGATCGCGCGGGCGGCCAGCGGCACGAACGGCAGGAACGCGAGGCTGATGCCCACGTTGAAGAAGGTGTGGGCGTTGGCGACCTGCCGGGCGGGGTCGGCCGCCGTGCTGGCCACCAGTCCCGTGAACGGGCCGATGAAGGGAAAGACCAGGGCCACGCCCAGGATCTTGAAGGCGATGTGGGCGACGGCGACCCGCTTGGCCTCGGCGGTCGTTCCCACCGAAGCCATGAGCGCAGTCGCGCAGGTGCCGATATTCGCGCCCAGGACGATGGCCACCGCGCCGCCCAGGCTGAGCAGCCCCTGCTGCGCGAGCGCGAGGGTCAGGCCGATCGTGGCCGCGGAGGAGGTCACGAGCGCGCTGAAGGCCGCCGCCGCCACCATCGCGACACCCGGGCTGTCGGCTGTGGCGGCCAGGAGCTGCGTGGCCAGCGGGTTCGTCTTGAGGGGCTCGACGCCGTCAAGGATGAGCTTGAGGCCGAGGAACATGAGGCCGAAGCCCAGGAGCGCCTGTCCCACGTCCTTTAGGGCGCGCCGCTTGGCCATGGCGGTGGTCGCAAAGCCCAGTCCCACCAGGAGCAGCGAGTAGTCGGTGATCTTGAACGCGATGAGCTGGACGGTGAAGGTCGTGCCGATATCGGCGCCGAGGATCACTCCCAGCGTTTGGCGGAAGGTCATGAGCCCCGCCGACACGAAGCCGATCAGCATGAGGGTGGTGGCCGCGGACGACTGGATGATGGCGGTCACGGTGGCGCCCGAGACGACCGCCAGCGGGCGGTTCTTGGCCAGCCCCGTGAGGAGGTGACGCAGGCGACCGCCGGCGGCGCGCTGCAGGCCGTCGCCGCTCAGGCGGATGCCGTACAGCAGCAGGGCCATCCCTCCGAACAGCGCCAGCAACACCGTCATAGCGGGTCTGGTCCCACGCTTCGAGCGCCGGCTCCGCCGGCGCAATCCTCCCTGGGGGAGGCTTCGGAGGGGGCCGTCGAGGCCCCCTCCGACGATAAGCCCCCCTCCGAGGAAAGATGACGCGTGTCGTTCAGCGTGACGATCCGGGGCGGCTCCACGACCGTGAGCGAGGCGTTGTCCACCCGCAGACGCCAGAGCGCGTTGAACGAGCAGCCCAGCAGGTGGCAGGCATAGACGCTGATCACGCCGCCGTGGGCCACGACGAGCACGTCCTCGCCGTCACGGTGGGTGGCGGCGATGCGGTCGATGGCCAGCAGCACGCGGCGGTGGACGTCCGGGAGCGGCTCGGCGCCGGGCGGCGGGCAGTCCAGCGGCGCGCGCACCCAGGCGCGGTAGGGATCGCCGTCGCGCTGGCGGATCTCCTCGTGCGTGCACCCCTCCCAGTCCCCCAGCGACAGCTCCCGCAATTCCGGGAGGGACACGATGGGGACGTCCATGCCGGCCAGCGCGATCTCGGCCGTCTCCCGGGCCCGCTCCATCGGGCTCACGTAGGCCACCGCCGGCCGGAAGCCACGCAGCGCGCTGCCGAGAGCGCGCGCCTGCGCGCGGCCCCCATCGGAGAGCGCGACGTCCATGGCGCCCTGGAAGCGGCGCACCTCGTTCCACACGGACTGGCCGTGGCGCGCCAGCAGCAGCCTCATCGCGAACTTCCGATGACCGCGCGCGCCGCCCGCAGGCGGGCCAGCGTCTCCTCGCGCCCGAGGAGCGCCAGCACCTCGAAGATCGGCGGCGAGGCCGTCCGGCCGGTGACCGCGAGCCGCGAGAGCTGCGCCAGGTCCACCAGCTTGAGCCCGAGCGCCTCCGTCAGCTCGCGGTAGGCGCGCTCCAGCGACTCCGGCGTGAAGTCGGCCAGCGATCCCAGGCGCTCGATGAGCACGTCCAGCCGCCGGGCGCCCTCCGGGGTGAAGAACTTCTGCGCCGCCTTCTCCTCGTACTCCCGGGGCCGCTCGAAGTAGAACCGTCCGACCTCGACCAGCTCCACCAGCGTCTTCGCCCGCTCCTTCAGCGTGTCGACCACCCGCGCCAGCCAGGCGGGCTCGCGCCGGACCTCGAGCCCGGCCTTCGCCAGGAACGGCTGCGCCAGCTCGGCCAGCCGGGCGCCGTCCATCCGCTTCATGTGCTCCTGCGAGAGCCACTCCAGCTTGGTACGGTCGAAGATGGCGGCGGAGGCCGTGACGTCCTTGATGTCGAACAGCTCGATCAGCTCGGCGCGCGAGAAGAGCTCCTGATCGCCGTGCGACCAGCCCAGCCGGGCCAGGTAGTTGACCATGGCGTCGGCCGGGATGCCGGCGTCCCGGTAGGCCTGCACCGAGGTGGCACCGTGGCGCTTGCTGAGCCGGCTGCGATCCGGACCCAGGATCATGGAGACGTGGGCGAACTCGGCCGCCGGGTAGCCGAGCGCCTCGTAGCAGAGGAGCTGCTTGGGGGTGTTCGACAGGTGGTCGTTGCCCCGGATGACGTGGGTGATGCGCATCGTGACGTCGTCGACGACGTTGCCGAAGTTGTACGTGGGCGTGCCGTCCGTGCGGACGAGGATCCAGTCGTCGAGCTGCCGGTGCTCGAAGGTGACGGGCCCGTGGATCAGGTCGTTCACGACGGTGGCGCCCTCGTCGGGCATGCGGAGCCGCAGCGCGCCGGCCCGGAGGCCGCGGTCCCGGCAGCGCCCGGAGTAGCGGAAGGTCTCCCCGCGCTGCTGGGCCGCCCGCCGCTCCCGCTCGAGCGTCTCGGGGGGGCAGTCGCAGTAGTAGGCGCGTCCCGCGGCGACCAGCCGCTGGGCGTGCTCGCGGTAGAGATCCATCCGCTCGGTCTGCCGGTAGCCGGGCGTCGGCGGGCCCTCGTCCCAGGGAAGCCCCAGCCACTGGAAGGCCTCGAGGATGGCCGCGATGTTGTCCTCGGTCGACCGGGAGCGGTCGGTGTCCTCGATGCGCAGGATGAAGACGCCGCCGTGGTGGCGGGCATAGAGCCAGTTGAAGAGCGCCGTGCGGGCGCCGCCCACGTGCAGATGCCCGGTGGGGCTGGGCGCGAAACGGACACGGATGGAGGAGGCGGGCCTCGTCGTCACAACAGCGTCATTCTACCGCGCGGCGCGCGCGCTCAGTACGACTCGAACAGACGCCCCCAGGGCGTGGCGGCGAACGCCCGGATGCGCCGCCGCCCGACCGTCGGATACCAGAGGAGGTCGTGATAGACGTTCGACGCAAACGGCGCCCAGACGACGAGCGGCGAGTGCAGGAGCAGCCGCTTGAGAGGACGCAGCGGCCCTCGGCGGATGAGCTGGTCGCCCCAGATCACGAGGCTGCGCCGCGTCCGGAACCCCAGGCTCACCTCCGCCGCCGCGGCGTCGCCCACGATCTCGATCTGGCGCGGGTCGGCGACGCCGAGACCGCGCTCGTGGCACATCCGGAGATACGGGATGGCCAGCGGATCGAAGCCCATGATCCGGGCGGCGATGGCGTCGATGGCCACCTGGTCCGCCGAAGCCAGGATCAGGTTGCCGACGCGCGGCACCAGCGTGCGCGGCCCGGCGCCGTCCCCCATGACCGTGCCGTCCATCACGGCCAGGACGTGGGGGTGCAGCTCGCGCTGCATGAACATGAGGTCGACCATCACCTCGTGGATGAACTCGTGTGCGTAGTGCCGCACTTCCTTGAGGAGCCCGCCGAACGAGTTCTTGATGGCGCCGGTGGTGA
>DASYUQ010000084.1 GCA_036001065.1 Candidatus Methylomirabilota bacterium | reverse complement strand
CCGTCGGCGAAGCGGAGCGTGCGGGAGTGCGCCCACATGAAGGCCAGCGGGAAGGCCTGGCTCACGCCGCCGCCGCCGTGGAGCTGCATGGCGCGGTCGATCACCCGCAGCGTCATGTTCGGCACCGCCACCTTGATCTCGGCGATCGCCTGCCGGGCCGCCTTGTTGCCGACGGTGTCCATGAGCCAGGCGGCGTGGAGCACGAGCAGACGGGCCTGGTCGATCTCGATCCGCGACTGGGCGATGCGCTCGAGCGTGATGTCGTTCTCGCTCAGCCGCTTGCCGAACGCCACGCGCTCGTGGGCGCGCTGGCACATGAGCCCGAGCGCCCGCTCGGCCACGCCGATCTGGCGCATGCAGTGATGGATCCGGCCGGGGCCCAGCCGGCCCTGGGCGATCTCGAAACCGCGGCCCTCGCCCAGCAGCATGTTGGAGGCCGGCACGCGCACGTTCTCGAAGAGGACCTCGCCGTGGCCGTGGGGCGCATCGTCGTAGCCGAACACGGTCAGCATGCGCACGATCTTGATCCCCGGCGTGTCGCGGGGGATCAGGATCATCGATTGCCGCTTGTAGGCGTCCGGGTTCCGCGGATCGGTCTGGCCCATGAAGATGAGGATCTGGCAACGCGGGTCGCCGATGCCCGAGGTCCACCACTTGTGGCCGTTGATCAGGTAATGGTCGCCGTCGCGGGCGATGGAGGACTGGATGTTGGTGGCGTCGGAGGAGGCCACCTTCGGCTCGGTCATGGCGAAGGCCGAACGGATCTTCCCCTCCAGCAGGGGGACGAGCCACCGCTTCTTCTGCTCGGGCGTGCCGTAGCGCACCAGCACCTCCATGTTGCCGGTGTCGGGCGCCGAGCAGTTGAAGACCTCGGGGGCGATGGGCGAGCGCCCCATGATCTCGCAGAGCGGCGCGTACTCGAGGTTGGCGAGGCCGGCCCCGTGCTCGCTGTCGGGCAGGAAGAGGTTCCACAGACCCCGCTCCCGCGCCGCGGCCTTCAGCTCCTCGAGGATCGGCGGCACCTGCCACCGGGTCGGCCCCGCGTTGAGCTGATCGACGAAGGTCTGCTCGTTCGGCAGGATGTGCTTCTGCATGAAGTCGGTCAGTTGCTCCATGTACATCTTGGTGCGGGGCGAGTAGTCGAATTCCATCGCGGCCTCCTCAGGCGCCGGACCAGACCCGCGTCGGGGAGCGGACCAGGCCGAACCGATCGACGAGTATGCGCGCCGCGGCGGCGGCGGCCAGTGCCGCCAGCGCCGTCAGCGCGGCGGCCGCGACGACGTCGGTCGCGGTGGGCAGCGCGTGGCTCAGCGCCGGCGTGCGGGCGAACATGAGGCCCGACACGGCCAGGAGCCCCAGGCCGAAGGCGAGCGCGGCGGCGCGCGGCCGCCGCCGGGCGTCCATCAGGGCCATGAGCGCCGCCGGCAGGAGCGGGAAGACTCGGATGGAGACGGCGCGGCCCGGCCGCGTCCCGTTCCGGCGCGCCATGTCGTGGGCGACGGCGATGGGCGAGTCCGGATGGCTCGCGATCGTCTCCTCGATGGCCGGGGTCGGCCGCGTGAGCGCGAAGCCCGCGTCGGCCACCGCGATGCCCACGTAGTGCAGCGCCAGCGCGCCGAGGGCGAGGATCAGCGGGGTGGCGCGCAGCGGGGCCAGCCGCGACGTCAACGCCAGGGTGAACCCGAAGGCCAGCGTTCCCAGCATCGCCCAGGCGAAGAAGGACAGGCCGCCCCGCCGGAACGCCGTCTGGATCGCCGGGTCGACGGTGATGTAGAAGGCGGCCAGCAGGAGCGTGCCACCGGCCAGGAGCGCGGCGTGGCGCCGGCGGCTATCCGGCGGCCACAGCTCCAGCGCGATGAGCAGGCAGCCGAGCGTGTTGACCTGGGCGCCGGCCAGGCCCAGCAGGTGGGGCGGGCTCCAGAGCGTCACGTCGACGCCGAAGAGCCGGTGCCAGAGATCGTCCACGGGCGCCGCGAGGATCGTCAACGCCATCCCCCACCACGCGAGGTGGAAGCCGGGCGTGCCGGCGAGGCCCAGCACCCGCACGCCGTCACGAGGGGGCTCGCCGCGCTGGGCGCGCAGCGTCTCGAGCCCGAGCACGCCGAAGGCGAGGACGGCGGCGATCGTGACTCCGGCGTAGGTCATCAGATGCGGCGCGATCCAGAAGGAATCGCGCCCGATCAGCAGGTGCCAGCGGATGTCCCACTGCACGCCCAGGCCGCCGAGCATCTTGGCGCCCAGCAACCCCCACAGCGCCGCCTGCCGCACCAGCCGCAGCTCGGCGGGAGCGTGGGCGACGGCGGCCTCGATCCGGGTGGCCATGCGCCGTCATTCTACTCCCTGGCCGCGGCGCCCGGCCCGCGTCTGGGAACGCGGGTGAGGCGGCCCCCCCGGGGTATGCTGTCGAAGTGCACGATCATGGGCTCGTCCGGCTGGTCGCGCTCGTCGTGTTCTGCGCGGCCTATCTCGGACTGAGCCTCGGCCGCCTTCCCCCCTTCCGCGTCGACCGCACCGGAGTGGCCATCATCGGAGCCACCGCGATGGTCATCACCGGGGCGGTGCCCTGGGACGAGGCCGTCGCCGCCGTGGATGCCCATACGCTGGTGCTGCTGTTCGGCATGATGATCGTCGCCGCCTACCTGCGCCTGTCCGGGTTCTTCCGCCTGGTGACCACGTGGGCCATCCGCCGGGCGCGTACGCCGGTCGCGGTGCTGGTGGCGGTGGTGGCGGCGTCCGGCGTGCTGTCGGCGCTGTTCGTCAACGACGTGGTGTGCCTCGTCCTGGCGCCGCTCGTCATCGAGATGACCCGCCGGCTCGGCCTGCCCCCGGGACCCTACCTGATCGCGCTGGCGACGGCCGCCAACGTCGGCAGCGTCGCCACGCTGACCGGCAATCCCCAGAACATGCTGGTGGGCAGTTTCTCCGGCATCAGCTATCGCGGGTTCCTGGTACGGGAGGCGCCGGTCGCCATCCTCGGGCTGGCCTGCGTGGTCGCCGTCGTCTGGCTGGTCTACCGCCAGCGCCTTCCCCCCGCGCTCGCGCCGGCGACTCTCCCGGACCCGCTCCACGTGCACTACCCGCTCATGATCAAGACCGTGCTGGCCGTCGGCGTCATGCTCGTGGCCTTTCTGATCGGGGTGCCCATCGCCCTGGTGGCGATCGCCGGCGCCGCCTACACGTTGCTCACCCGACGGGTCAAGCCTCAGAAGGTCTATCGCGAGATCGACTGGGAGTTGCTGGTGCTCTTCACCGGACTCTTCGTGCTCACCGGCGGCATCGAGCGGGCCGGCCTGACCGAGGAGTTTCTCCGCTCGCCGGTGGCGGCCCATCTCCATCGGCCGCTGGTGTTGACGGCGGCGACCGCGGTTCTTTCGAATCTGGTCTCGAACGTCCCGGCCGTGCTCCTGTTCACGCCGCTGATCCCCAAGTTCGCCGAGCCCGAGCGGGCCTGGCTGGTCCTGGCCATGGCCTCGACCCTGGCGGGCAATCTCACGATTCTGGGGTCGGTGGCGAATCTCATCGTCGTCGAGTCGGCCCGCGAGGCCGGCATCCGCATCGGATTCGCCGAGTACTGCCGGGTCGGCGTGCCCCTCACGCTGGTCACCCTTCTGCTCGGCTGGCTCGTTCTGACCTTCATCCCGGTCTGACGCGCTCCCCCGCACGCTTTCAAGTCCCGCCCATTTGGGCGACAATAGGCCCCCGTGGCGCCCCTCGGACCCGGACGCAGCTTGCTTGCTCCGCTCGCTGCCCTAATCGTCGCGATGGGCTGCGGGAGCGACCAGTCCGCCACGGCCTCGCCGCAGAGGAGCGGACCGGCGGCGGCGAAGCCACGCGAGGTCCGCGTCGTCGCCGCCGTGGAGACGAAGATCGCGCGCACGGTCGCCGTTACCGGCACCCTCGCCGCCGAGGACCAGATCGTGCTCAGCATGAAGGTCACCGGTCGGCTCGCCGAGCTGATGGTCGATCTCGGCAGCCGCGTGCGTCGCGGCGAGGTCATCGGGCGCCTCGATCCCACCGACTTCCGTCTGCGCCTGGAACAGGCCCAGGCCGCGCTGCACCAGGCGCGCGCGCGTCTGGGCCTGCCGTCCGACGGCACCGACGATCGCGTCAATCCCGACGAGACCGCGCTCGTCCGCCAGGCCCGCGCCATGCTCGACGAGTCGCGCCTCAACCGCGAGCGCATGGCCAAGCTCTGGGAGCAGCAGCTCGTCGCTCGCGCCCAGCTCGACACCGCGGTCGCCGCCGACCAGGTGGCCGAGGGCCGGTACCAGGACGCCCTCGAGGAGGTGCGCAATCGCCAGGCGGTCCTCGCTCAGCGCCGCACCGAGGTCGAGCTGACCCGCCAGGCCGTGGTGGACACGGAGTTGAGGGCGCCGGCCGACGGGATGATCCGCGAGCGGCGGGCGTCCGTCGGCGAGTTCCTGGCGGCCGGCACCCCGATCGCCACGCTGGTCAAGATCCATCCCCTGCGCCTTCAGCTGGCGATCCCCGAGCGCGCGGCAGCGGATGTCCGGGTGGGCCAGGAAGTGCGCGTGAGCGTCGACGGCGACCCCGGCGTCTACACCGGACGCGTCGTGCGCCTGTCGCCCTCGATCCAGGAGCAGAACCGCACGCTCAGCGTGGAGGCGGAGGTGCCCAACACCGCCGGCGCGCTGCGCCCGGGCGCCTTCGGCCGGGCCGAGGTCGTGATCGCCGCTGACCAGCCGACGGTCTTCGTGCCGGCCTCGGCGATCGTGGTCTTCGCGGGGATCGAGAAAGTCCTGACCGTGCGGGAGGGCAAGGCCGAAGAGCGGCGCGTCGTGACCGGGCGGCGAGACAGAGATCGCGTCGAGATCGTGGAAGGCCTGCGAGCCGGCGAGGCCGTGGTGGCGGAGCCGGGGAACCTGGTGGGCGGCCAGGCCGTGACGGTGAAGCCGTGAGCCGGGCCGATGAGCGTCGCCAGACTTCGTTCTCGGACTCAGGCAGGCTCGCCTCGCGCCGCGGCGGCGCCACGGCTCCGCACTTCCACGCCAATCCTCACGCACAGCACGGTGCCCTGAGGCCATGACGAGTCGCAGCGTGCGAAAGTGCTCGGTCCGAGCGCGGGCTTTGCCCGCGCAATCCTGTCCTGGGGGGAGGATTCGGAAGGGGGGCGAAGCCCCCCTCCGAGGGTAGTGCAGAAGCTCGCCGAAATCTGCATCCGCCGGCCGGTGTTCGCCTCGATGATCGTGCTGTCGCTGGTCGTCGTCGGCACGGCCAGCTACTTCCGTCTCGGCGTCGACCGCTTCCCCGCCGTCGACCTGCCCACCGTTTCCATACGGACCGAACTGCCCGGCGCCTCCACCGAGGAGATGGAGACCCAGGTCTCGCAGAAGATCGAGGAGGCGGTCAACACCATCCAGGGCATCAGCGAGCTGCGTTCGATCACGAGCTCCGGCAACTCCATCGTCGTCGTCACCTTCAACCTCAACCGGCAGATCGACGTGGCCACCCAGGACGTGCGCGACAAGGTGGCCGCCGCCATTCGGAACCTGCCCCGGGATATCCGGACGCCGATCATCTCCAAGACCGACAACGATCAGGCGCCGGTGATCACCGTAGCCGTGGCCGGCAACCGGTCGCTGAAGGAGCTGACCGAGATCGCGGACAAGCTGGTCAGGGTCGAGCTGGAGCGGTCGTCGGGGGTGGGCGAGGTTCGCATCGTCGGTGGTCTTTTGCGGGCGGTGAACGTCTGGATCGACGCCGACCGCCTGGCGGCCTACCAGATCCCCATCACCGCGGTGCGCGACTCGATGGGCCGGCAGAACGCCGACCTGCCCGGCGGCAACGTGACGGCCGGGCTCAACGAGAAGTCGCTACGGACGATGGGACGGGTGGCCGACCCCAGGTCCTTCAACGATCTCGTGGTGGCGACGATCAACGGCTCGCCGGTACGGATCCGCGACATCGGCCGGGCCGAGGACGGGACCAAGGAGCAGCGCTCGGCCGCCCGCCTCGACGGTGTGCCCACGGTCGTGCTGGAGGTGCGCCGCCAGTCCGGTGAGAACACGGTGGCCGTCATCGAGTCGGCCAAGAAGAACCTGGCGCGGCTGGCCCCCCGCATCCCGGCGGACGTGCGGCTCGAGATCATCCGCGACCAGTCCCGCTACATCCACGCGGCGCTGCACGAGATCAACGTGCACCTGATCCTCGGCTCGATCCTGGCCTCGCTGGTGGTGCTGGTGTTCATGCGTTCCTGGCGGTCCACGCTCATCGCCGCCGTCGCCATCCCGACCTCGACCATCTCTGCCTTCGGCGTGATGTGGACGCTCGGGTTCACGCTCAACAGCGTCACCATGCTGGCCCTCGTCCTCATGGTCGGCATCGTCATCGACGACGCCATCGTGGTCCTGGAGAATATCTTCCGCTTCGTGGAAGAGAAGAAGATGCGGCCGTTCGAGGCGGCTCGGGAGGCCACCCGCGACATCGGCCTGGCCGTCCTGGCCACGACGTTTTCGCTGGTGGTCATCTTCGTGCCGGTGTCGTTCATGTCGTCGGTGTCGGGACGCTTCCTCTACCAGTTCGGTCTCACGGCGGCGGCCGCCGTCCTGGTCAGCCTGCTCGTCAGCTTCACGCTGACGCCGATGATGAGCGCCCGGCTGCTCCGTACCGCGGACGCGGCGCGACACGGTGCCGGGGGCGGGGAGGGGTCCCGGCCTTCGGAACCCCACTCGCCCGGGACCCTCCCCGCCCCCGGGACCGCCCGATCGCGCGCGGGCTTCTATGCATACCTGGACCGCGGTTACACGTGGACGCTGGCCTGGTCCATGGGCCATCGAATGCTGTTCGTCGCGCTGTCCCTCGTGGTCATCGCGTCGTCGTGGCCGCTCTACCGCCTGGTCAAGCAGGAATACGTCCCCAGCGATGTGGACGAGGCCGAGTTCGAGATGATCGTCATCGGGCCCGAGGGCATGAGCCTGGCCGCCATGGACGAGGCCATGCAGGCAGTGTCCCGCGAGGTGCGGGCCATCCCGGCCGTGCGCTTCATGCTGGCCCAGGCCGGTGGGAGCTTCCTGGGCCGCGTCAACCAGGCCAACGCCTACGTGCGCATCACGCCGCACGAGGAGCGGACGGTCAACCTCAAGAAGTTCTGGGCCGGGCTCAAGCGCGGTGAGCCGCTGGCCGTCTTCCGCGGCAACTATACCCAGCGCGACGTGATCCAGGAGGTCCGCCGCCGCGTCCGGAAGTTCCGTGACCTCCGGATATCGGTGCGGAACATCCCGGGCTTCAACATCGGGGGCGGCAGCTTCGACATCGATTTCGTCATCCGCGGCCCCGAGCTGACGGCGCTGGCCGAGTACGGCGAGCGGCTGCGCGAGAAGTCGCAGCAGCTCGGCGGCATCGTGGACGCCGACACCACGCTCAGGCTCGACCGCCCCGAGCTCCGGGTCCAGATCGATCGCGAGCGGGCGGCTGACCTCCGGGTGGAAACCGAGCAGATCGCCACCGCGCTCCGGCTGATGGTCGGCGGCGACGACGAGGTCTCACGCTTCCACGATCCGCTCGTCGACGAGGACTACGACGTCACGCTCCGCCTCACGGAGAGTTACCGCGGAAATCCCGGCACCATCTCACGGCTGTATATCCCGCGCTCGTCGGCTACCGCCACCACCTCCACCGGCGCCGCCCCCCAGGTCGGGCTGGCCCCGGGCGGCGGGCTCGTGCGACTCGACAACCTCGTCAAGATCGTGCCCACCCAGTCGCCCGCCCGCATCGACCGCTCGGACCGCCAGCGCGAGGTGCGGCTGCGCGCCCAGGTCGCGCCCGGCTACGGCCAGGCCGATCGCATCGACGCGCTCCGGGGGGCCTTCCGGGAGATGAACCTGCCGGCCGTGTACGTGAGCGCGGTGTCGGGCCGGGCCCGGGAGTTCGAGAAGACGTTCGTCGAGTTCCTGTGGGTATTCCTGCTCTCGGTCATCTTCATGTACATGATCCTGGCCTCGCAGTTCGAGAGCCTGATCCACCCGCTGACGATCTTATTGTCGCTGCCCTTGTCAGTCCCCTTCGCGATGCTCTCGCTCTGGTACAGCGGCAACACGCTCAACCTCTACTCGGCTCTGGGCATTCTGGTGCTCTTCGGCGTGGTGAAGAAGAACGCGATCCTCCAGATCGATCACATGAACAGTCTGCGCGCGCAGGGCATGGAGCGCCTGGCGGCCATCATGCTGGGCAACCGCGACCGGCTCCGCCCCATCCTCATGACGACGCTGGCCCTCGTGGCCGGCATGCTGCCGCTGTGGGCGGGCACCGGTCCCGGCGCCGAGGAGCGGCGCGCCATCGCGGTGGTCGTCATCGGGGGCCAGATGCTCTCGCTGCTGCTGACCCTGCTGGTCACGCCGGTGGCCTACTCGATCTTCGAGGACCTCGCCGCCGCGCTCCGCTGGCCGCGTCCGAGCCTCGTAGGCGGGCGCGTGCGCCAGCGCCTGCGGCGCCTGCGCCGGCGCGGGGCGGCGCCCGGCCTCGATCCGGCTCGCGCGGCGGCGGACGATGGTCACGCCACGGGCGATGGTCGCGGCCCGGCCGTGCCCCTGACGGACCGCGAGACTGCCGAGCGGCCCCGCTAGTTTAGTCGGAGGGGGCCTCGCGGCCCCCTCTGAACCTCCCCAGTGGATTGCGCCGGCGAAACCGGCGCTCGGGCCGAGGTGCCTTCGACACGCCGCCAGGGTTCGGTCTAGCCCCGATCCGAAATAAGCTCGCAGGTGAAAGCGGCACATGGCCGCGAACATGGGCGGTGTTCAGGAGATGGTTCGACCGCAGCCAGCGTCTCTATAGGAGGACGTGGGTGCGCACGTACCCACGCTGGCCACGGCC
>DASYUQ010000083.1 GCA_036001065.1 Candidatus Methylomirabilota bacterium | reverse complement strand
TCACCCTCGAGAAGAAGACCGCCATCGTCGTCGGCGCGGCGAACGGAATCGGGCGCGCGACCGCGCTGGCGTTCGCGGCGGCCGGCGCCCGCGTCGCCTGCGCCGATATCGAGGAGCCGGGCGCCAAGGCCACCGCGGCCGCGATCGAAAGGGGCGGCGCGCAGGCCCTGCCGGTGCATCTCGACGTCACGGACGGTGCCAGCTGCCGCGCCGCCGTCGCTACGACCGTCGATCGTTTCGGCGGTCTTGACGTTCTCCTCTACGGCGCGGCCGACAGCGATCGGACCGCCACCGTGCTGGAGATGGACGAGGCGGCCTGGGATCGGGTGATCCGGATCAATCTCACGGGCGCGTTCCTGATGGTGAAGGCGGCGATCCCCGCGATGATCGCGCGCGGTGGCGGCAGCGTAATCCTCATCGCGTCGCAGCTCGGCCGGGTCGCCTCGCCCGGGCGCCCGGCGTACTGCGCGACCAAGGGCGCCCTGATCCAGCTCGCCAAGGTGCTGGCCACCGACCACGCCGCCCAAGGCATCCGCGCCAACACGATCTCGCCGGGCGCCGTCGAGACCCGACGCATGCTCCGGCGCTGGAAGGACATGGACGAGGCGCGCAAGATGATGGGGCCCAAGCACCTGCTCGGCCGGCTCGGCCTGCCGGAGGAGATCGCCCGCGCCGCCCTCTATCTCGCCAGCGATGCCTCGGCCTTCATGACGGGCAGCGACCTGCTCATCGACGGGGGCTACACCGCGATCTAGTCAGCGCGACTGCCCGAGGAACAGCTCGTCGGCGCCCTCTACCGCGGCGTGACGGTCATGGGCTTCAACCGGAAGTGCCGCGCGGCCGCTGACATGTGGCGATCGTTCGTGTAGATCTCCGGGAGACCATGCTCCTGGGCACAGATCAAATGCAGCGCATCGGCCGCCCGCAGGAACACCGGCCGCGGCAGGCGCGCGAACGCCGCCGCCGCCCTTGCCGCGAGCGCGGTGGTGAGGGGAAGCCACGTCCATAGGCCCTGGCCGCAGTCGTCGGCGAACTGGGCCATCACCTCGCGGAACGCGCCAGCATGGAATGCGCCTTCGCGCAGCTTCCGATGAAACACCGCGGCCACTTCGATCTGTCCGATCACGGCGCAGCGTACCTGCCCCAGCGACTCGGCCAGCCGGCGCACGGCCTCGCTCTCCGGCTCGTCCAGGTAGAACTTCGCGATGTACGAGGAATCGAAATAGCTCACGAAGGCGACGCGCGCTCACGATCCTCGGAGATGATGGCCGTGCTGTCGGTCCCTCGGCCGAGCTTTCCCCTGAGGCGTGCGTATCCCGGCCGAAGCCGGCGCCCCCGGAACGGGTTGGCCGGCCTGACGTCGAGGACCGCCTCGAGCCGTACCAGCGGCTTGCCGCGCTCCGTCACGGTGATCGCACCGAGCTCGGCGGCCTTGCGCACCCAGGCGCCTGTCCGCTGATGCAGCTCTCTGATCGAGATGGTCTTCATGTGACCCAATGTGACACATCTGGGAACTCTTGCGCAACCGGCCAAGGTCGCGGAGCAAGGCCGGAGGCCTGTCAGCGGGCGCGGCGCACCCTCCCCCGGCGCGTAGACACCGCGGGCGACGAGAAATAGGCGGGTGGGGCGTGGCGCTGAGGTCGGTCATGTACGGGCTTCCGCGCCGCGATCAGGCCCGCGAGCTCGGCAATCGGGAGGTCGGGGAGTTCAGTGGTCATGGAAGTTGGCCTCGTGCCGGGTATGATACGCGGTGGAGGAATCACATGGCACGCACGCTGCTCGACAAGGTATGGGAGGCGCACACGGTCCGGACGCTGCCGTCCGGGCAGACCCAGCTCCTGGTGGGCCTGCACCTCATCCACGAGGTGACGACGCCGCAGGCCTTCCAGATGCTCAAGGAGCTGAAGCTCAAGGTGCGCATGCCCGAGCGGACCTTC
>DASYUQ010000082.1 GCA_036001065.1 Candidatus Methylomirabilota bacterium | reverse complement strand
TGGTCGGGGACGTAGCGGATCCTGATGGTCGCGAAGTCGGGCTGGCCGGTCATCGGGCACAGGCACGTGAACTCGGGCGCGGTCATGCTGACCTCGTAGTCCCGGTCCGGGTGCGGGTTCGGCACGACCTCCAGCGTCTTCGAGGGCTTGGTCGGCATCTCGAGCGATTATACCGGGAGGTTCTCGGTCCGCTGAAGCGGCGTTAGATTGAGCGTGTACCCGCTACCGCCCAAGCCAATATCCGGGCCGGCGTCGCGCGTGAGCGACGGCCAGAATCTGGACGCGGTTCTCGACCTCGCGGAACACAACGAAGAAAGGAAATCGGCGGAGCAGGTATCGACGCGTATCGCCGAGGTAGGGTGGCCACCGGCGTGGCGCATCCTCGATTCGTTCGATCGCCAGATCAAGTTCCGCCATAAACGCCTCAGCCGTCTCGGCGTTCCGAGCGTAATACCACTCGCGTGCAGCGCGGGCGTCCCCGATCGCCTCGGGATGAACCCAGGGGTGCCCGCCCGGCACTACCGGCCTAGGATCATGCGGCGAGCTTCAGGCCACGGGACTGGCGTAACTGCCCCGGAGTCTAGTTCTCGGATGCGCTTAGCTATCTCCGCCGCCCACGCAGCCTCTGCGCCCTCGTCGACGCCCTCCTCCAGACTTTCCAACAGC
Organism: Candidatus Methylomirabilota bacterium; assembly: GCA_036001065.1. Taxonomy (NCBI): domain Bacteria; phylum Methylomirabilota (SeqCode); species Candidatus Methylomirabilota bacterium. Next base: position 40,715 of record DASYUQ010000082.1, on the reverse strand, counting down.
GAGGCCGCGAGCGCAGCCCGTGCCTCGGGCGACAACTTCAGAGCTTCCTCCAAGAGCTTTGCAGGGTCTGGCTTCATGTGCCGATTCTACTCCAGAGGGTCCTCACGGCTATTGAGGTCCGCCCCTACCTCAGGGGCGAGGCCGGCTTGCAAGGTCCACACCCTGTCAACGAACGTCTGGGCGAGTACTGTTACCGATCCGCCGCACTGGAGGCATGGAGCCCGGTAGTCGCCCGGGAGTGCGGCGCCGGCAAAGTCTGGCGGACGCTGGTAGCTCGGACGCCCGGAGACGGGGGTGCGGGCTCCTGCAAGCACAGATCGGTGAGGGTCATAGATACTGAGGGTTGCCCTGAGACGGGAAACGGCTGGCGTTCACCGGCTCGTGAGCCCGATGCCGGCGGCGACGGCGGCGCTGGCGACGAGCAGATCGAGGGTGAGGGCGTCGCCGGCGAAGAGCGCGGCGGCGACGACGCCGAAGAGCGGCTGGGTCAGGAAGAAGGCCGCCAGCGCGCTCGGCCGGTAGCGCTTGAGCAGCCAGAGGTTCACGACGAAGTTGAAGCCGGACACGATCGCGCCCTGGAAGGCGATCGAGCCGGCCAGCCGGGTGGTCCACCGCGTGGCCCCGGGCTCGAACAGGAGCGACATAAGAAAAAGGAGCACCACGCCGATGACCGCCTGGGCCAGCAGGATCTTGACCGGGTCGAACGTCTGTACGGCCCGCGCCATGTAGACGGTGCGTTCGGCGAGCAGGAGCGCGCTCAGGAACATGATCCCGTCGCCCAGCAGGGTGGGGGCGCCGCCCGCCTCGCGGCCGAAGAGCAGGGCGATGCCCGCGTAGGCGATCAGCACGCCGGCCAGCCGCCGCAGGGACAGCCGATCGCCGGGAATGAGGAAGTGGGCGAGAACGACGAAGTGGACCGCGTAGAGGTTCAGGATGATGGCGACGTGGGCGGCGCTGGTCAGCCCGGTGGCGATGTTCATCGAGGCGATCTGGGCGGTGAGCATCACCCCGAGGACGCTCAGCGGCCGCCACTCCTCGCGCGCGATCCGCAAGCCGGCCAGGCGGCCGGTGATCCACGCCCATCCGAGGATGATGATGCCCCCGACGAGGAAGCGTATCGCGGCCAGGCGGAGCGGCGGGGCGTCCTCGAGCCCGATCTTGATCGCGATGGGGTTGACGCCCCAGAACAGGGAAGCCAGCAGCGCCAGCGCGGCGCCGCGGAGGTCTATCGGGACGTAGCTCACCGGGTGCGATAATCGCACACATGAAGATCGGCCTGATCGGACTGCCCAAGAGCGGCAAGACGACGCTGTTCAACCTCCTCACCGGCTCCACCGTCCCCACCTCGCGCTACGAGACGGGGCGCGGGGAGCTCCACACGGGCATCGCGCGGGTGCCGGACCCCCGCGTGGACGGGCTGAGCGCGCTGTTCCAGCCCAGGAAGACGACGTATGCGAGCTTCGAGGTCGTGGACCTGGCCGGGATCGCCAAGGGGGAGCGGGCGGGGCTGGAGACCAAGGAGTTCCGGAACGCGGACGCGCTGCTGCACGTGGTGCGGGCCTTCCCGGACCCCGCGCTCGGCGCGCCCGATCCGCGGCGCGACATCGACGATCTCGAGACCGAGCTGATCCTCGCCGACCTCGAGGTCGTCGAGCGCCGCCTGGTCCGGCTGGAGTCCTCCATCAAGAAGCGCCGCACCGACGCCGAGGTCCGGGAGCAGGAGATTCTGAAAAAGCTCCAGGCGGCCCTGGAGGCCGCGACGCCGCTCCGCGCGCTCGAGCTGTCGGCCGACGAGGCCCGGGTGGTGCGGGGCTTCACCTTCCTCTCGCAGAAGCCGATCCTGCACTGCGTGAACCTGGACGAGAAGGCTGTCGGCGAGGGCGAGCGCGTCGTCGAGCGGTTCGGGCTCGGCGGGCTCACCTCACGCCCGCACACCCGGGTGGGCTGGGTGTCGGCGGTGATCGAGGCCGAGGTGGCCCGGCTCGCCGGCGACGAGCAGCAGGCTTTTCTGGCCGACCTGGGCCTCACGGAGCCGGCCATCCGCCGCCTCCTGAGCGACTGTTACGCGCTCCTGGGCCTGATCTCGTTCTTCACGGTCGGCGACGACGAGGTGAGGGCGTGGGCGATCCCCCGGGGCACGCGCGCGCAGGACGCAGCGGGGACCGTGCACTCCGACATGGCCCGCGGCTTCATCCGGGCCGAGGTCACGGGCTACGACGAGCTGGTCGCGGCCCAGGGGTCGTTCGCAGAGGTGCGGGCCAGAGGCCAGCTCCGGCTCGAGGGCAAGGACTACATCGTCGGCGACGGCGAGATCTGCCACATCCGCTTCAACGTCGGGAAGTAGGCCTCCTCTTGTGCACTGGCGCTGGCAGTCGCAGTGGCGTTCTTCGTGGCGTCGACTGTACCGACACTCGCAGGTCCTCCTGCTGGCCGGGGTGGCGAAGCCGTCAAGGACACGAAGGACGACAAAAGCGAGGCTACTTCTGACGCGAAGAAGTCGGACGCCAAGCGAGGCGACCGGAAGCCAGCGAAGAAGGGCGACGCGGACAACAGCGGCAACGCTAACGAGCACAGCAACAAGGGTGGGGAGCTGCGCGGGCTCGATCGTGCGGATCAGGTCGCGGGCGAGCACGGTGAGCAGGGCCGTGCCAAAGCGAGGACCAAGCAGGAAGGTTATCGTTCCGGCACCGTCGCCGGTTGTTGCTCGTCTCGGCTCACCTCTTCCTGCGCCGGCCTTTGCGCGACCGCATCCCACCTCGTTTTCCCGTAAGTCTAGAACTTGAATAATACGTCTCAGCTCCAGGACGAAGTGTGCTAGCGTCTTCGAAAAGCACGGGGAGCCAATTCACGTTCGCAGCGTAGGCTGGAGAAAGGCGCATCGCCACCGTTCGGTGGTTTCCGAACGCCAACCGCGGAGGAGCTCGATGGACAAACTTGATCGGAGATCAGCTTTGGCATTATTCGGATTCATAGCCGCTTCGGCCGCTGTGGTGAAGCCCGCAGCTTCGCAAACCATGTACAAGACTGTCGGCAAGGACACGACGTTGGCACCCGGTGTCGTGCAGCGTGTCTATGGCGAGGGACCAGCCATCATCTCTGGCTTTAAGAGTGTCTCGATGCGTGACATCATCATGCAGCCGGGATCGAAGACTGCCGGTAACCCGATGAAGGATGCCATGGTCTGCCATATCACCGAAGGAGAGCTTCGGCTCGTGCAAGACGGCAAGACCTTTACGGCCAAAAAGGACCATGTCTGGACTTGCGGGAAGGGCACAAAAGAGCAAGCGTTCAATGACGGGAACGTAGTCGCAATTATGAGGATCACGGACCTGATGGCTTGAGGCTCGCTTAGAGGCGCCTGGCGCACCGGTCGGATCATGCCGAGTGCCCAAAGGTCGCTGGTTCACACCGTGGCGCCCGGCACGCGCTTGAGCGGGCCGCCGAGCGCGCGCACCACGGCGGCGACGTTGGGGTCGGGCGTTCCCGTGGGCAGCACGCAGCCGGGCCCGACGATAAGGCCGACGCCGCCGGTCTGAGCGATCGCGTCCTGCGCCTCGGCCACGGCTTGCTCGGGCGTGCCGTCGCAGAGGGTCTTCCATTGATTGAGCCCGCCGATCACCGCCCCCGGCACCAGCGCCCGGCCCTCGGCGAGCGACGGGGGTGTCGCGCGGTCGTCCCAGTTCCACGCGTGCCCGGGCAGGCGGGCCAGGGGCGCGAACATGAGCTGATCGCCGTGGGCGTGGATGATCGTGAGCGCCGAGCGGCCGTGCACCGACTGGAGCAGGCGGCGGTCGTAGGGCTCGCCGAACTCGGCGTACTCCGCCTCGGTGTAAAGGCTCCGGCTGGCGGCCTGGATCGAGTAGAAGATGCCGGAGACGCCCTCGGTCAGCGCCAGGTCGGCGAACCGGATCAGCGTCTCGGTGATCGCTTCGAGCGCGTCCTTCACGAGCGCGGGGTGCTCGCGCAGATCCGAGCTCAGGCGATCGCCCGAGAGCTTCCGGGCCAGCGACAGCGGCGAGAAGAGCGTGGGCACGACGGGGGCGTCGCCGATTCTCCGATCGAAGCCCATGCGGACGATCGTCTCGATCTGCTGGGAGTACCCCGCCGCTGTTGCGGGATCGAGCGGGCGGATCTTCTTCCAGTCCTCCGGGCCCCGGACGGCGCAGCTCGCGCAGGCCCGGTGGCCGTCGGGCAGCACCTCCTCGGCCTCGACGCAGCCCCATTCCTGCACCGCGTATCCGCCGCTCGGCGTGATCTTGATGAAGTCGGAGCCGTAGCGCTCGTGGAAGCGCAGCGTGGCCTGGGCCAGACCGGCCGGGTTGCGGTCGACCTGGGGGAAGTGCCGCCACACCGCGTACGGCACGCGGTCCACGGGCTGCCGGGTGATCGCGGCCTGGACGCGCTCGCGGCGGCTCATTGGCTTCACAGCCACAGGGCTCCCTCGCTGAGAACGGCGCGCCCTCCGGCGTCGACGGCGTCGAACCCCACGCGGTCGGCAAGGCGGTCGCGCCCGTGGACCACGAAGGTGGACGGCAGGCGCACCATGCCGGTGAAGCGCGCCGCCACCCCGCGCACCACGGCGGGGTCGCCCCCCAGGTCGCGGCCGATGACGCGTGACACGGCGAGTCCGAGCGTGGCCGTTCCGTGCAGGATCAGCCCGGGCAGCCCCGCCGCCCGCGCGGCGGCGATGTCGGTGTGGATCGGATTCCAGATGCGGGCGCTCTCGGTGTAGACGTGCGCCGCCTGGGCGGCGACCTGGACCGGCGAACCCCACCTGACCGCGTCAGGATTCTCCGTCGCGGGCTCGATGGGGGGCAGCGGCTCGCCGCCTTCCGCCTCGGCGTGGACGCCACGGTACACGCTGCCGTAGAGCGTCGTGGTCACGGGGCGGCCGCGGTCGTCCACGGTTTCGAACCTCACCACGACCAGGGCCCCCGCCCGGCGCCGGCTCAGCGCGACCACGCGCGCCGTCGTCGAGAGCCGGTCGCCGGCGCGGGGCGGCCGATGAATCGTCAGGTGGTGGCTCGCGTGGACGCCCAAGGGCGCAATCGCCTCGCCGATCGTCCGGGCCCGGATGGCCTGGGCCAGCGGCCACTCGTAGCAGACGGGGAAGATCGGATGGGCCAGAGGACCGCCGGGCGCCGCCGTGTCGTAGTAGCGCGGACCCTCCTCGCCGAGGGCCGCCGCGTAAGCCATGAGCCAGCGGGCGTCGATCTCGTGCGTCAGCGGGCCCGCGACGGCGCCCACGATGGCCGCGCTCAGCCGGGGGGTCGTCGCGCGCGTCGTCATCGGGACGGGAAGTTCATGGACTCCACGAAGATCTGCTCGAAGTCCGGATGGGCGGCCAGCGAGACGTGCTCGATGCGGCCGGCGATCTCCGCGGCCCGCGCCCGCTCGGCTTCGCTGAGCAGCGCGAGCTGGGCGCCGAGCGAGGCCGCGTTGCCCACGTAGCGGACCTTTTCGGGCGGCAGCGGTGGGATGAGCCCGATGCGCAGCGCGCTCGAGATCGAGATGTAGTTGCCGAAGCCGCCCGCCAGCATCAGCTCGACCAGCCGGTCGGGCCTGACGCCGGCGACGTGCAGGAGCATGGCGACCCCGGAGGCGATCGCGCCCTTGGCCAGCTGCACCTGGCGGACATCGTCCTGGGTGAGCACGATCTCGCGCCCGGCGCCCGCCTCCCCCGGCCGCAGCACGATCACCTGGCGCTCCTCGCCCCGCATCACCACCCGGTCGCGCAGCCCGGGAGGCAGCGCGTCGCGCGCCTCCACGCGGATGAGGCCGGTCGCGTCGATGACGCCGGCCTCCAGCAGGCCGGCCAGGAGGTCGATGAGACCGGATCCGCAGATCCCCAGGGCGTCGACCTCCCCGATCGTGTGCACGCGGATGTCGTCGTCCACCGCGACGCGGTCGATGGCGCCCAGCGCGCCGCGCATGCCGTGACGGATCTGCGCGCCCTCCAGCGCCGGGCCGGCGGGCGCCGAGCACGCCCACAGACGCTCCCGCGAGCCGAGGATCACCTCGCCGTTGGTGCCGATGTCCACGGCGACCCGCACCTCGGCGCTCGCGTAGATCCGGGTCGCCAGCGCCACCCCGACCGCGTCGGCCCCGACGAAGCCCGCCACCAGCGGCAGCAGGCACACGCGGGCCTCCGGCGCGATCTTGAGGTTGAGCTCGCGCGCGGGCACGACGAGCGCGTGGCGCATGACCGGGGCGTAGGGGGCCAGCCCCACCCACGAAGGATCGATGCCGAGTAGCAGGTGGTGCATGCAGGTGTTGCCCACGACCACGGCCTTGTAGATCCACTTGGGCAGCACGCCGGCCTCGCGTCCCACCTCGGCGATGTGCTGGTTCAGCAGACCCACGATCCGCGTCGTGAGCCTGCGCAGGTTGCCGGGATTGAACTGGACGAAGGCGATGCGGGACATGAGGTCGCCCCCGAACACGGCCTGGGGGTTCAGGCTCGAGACCGAGCCGAGCTGCTCGCCGGACTCCAGCTCGACCAGCGTGGTGACGACGCTGGTGGTGCCGATGTCGATCGCCAGCCCGAACTTCATCGCGGACGTGTCGCCGCGCTCGACGGCGAGGACCCGCCGGCCGAAGGTCGTCACCGTGACGGTGCCCCCGTCGTCCCTCAACGCCGCCGGCAGGGTGGCCAGCACGCCCGGGCCGACGTCGCCCGGCTCGAGACCGACCGCGGCGACGAGTTCCTCGACGTCCGAGGTCTGGTGGTGCTCCTCGCGCGGCAGCGACACCTTGACGACCTGCTTGGCGATCCCCGCGTCGATGGTGATCCCGCTGGCGCGGGTGACGCCGGGACCGGCCCCCAGGATCTGGAACGATTGCTCCTCCACCGGCGGCGCCACCTGGACCGTCACGGCCTCCTCCAGGCGGCACTGGCAGGCGAGGCGATAACCCTCGCGGACGAGATCGTCCCCGAGCTGCACCTCGTCGGCGAGGCTGGGCGGAGGGATGGTGCCGGTCACGAACTTCACGCGGCAGGAGGTGCAACGGCCGCGTCCGCCGCAGGTCGCGGTGATGTCCACGCCGCCCGCGTGGGCGGCCTTGAGCACCGTGGTGCCGGCGGGCGCCGTCAGAGTGCGCCGCGCCGCGGGATCGCGGGGATCGACGAGGATGGTCAGCGAGACGGCCACGTGCCCCGATTGTAGCGCACGTGGCTCGGCGCTCGAGCCTTGCCTCCGGCCGCGCCTGCCGGTATTCTCCCGGCATGACGACGCCGGTTTCCCTCGACAGTCTCCGGCGCTCGGCCCAGCTGGCCGGGTTCGACTGGAGCGACGCCGAGCTGGAGGCGATCCGGGGCGCCGTCGAGCGCGCGCTGGAGAGCCTCGCGCGCCTGGAGCGGCTGCCGCTGGGCGACGTGGAGCCCACCACGCAGTACCGGGTGCTCTGAGATGGCCGATCTCTGCTGGGCGTCGGCGGCGGACCTGGCCCGCATGATCGCCACCAAGGCGGTCTCGCCGGTGGAGGCGGTGCGGGCGCACCTCGACCGCATCACCGCGCTCGACCGCTCCCTGCGGTCCTTCATCACCGTGTGCGCCGACGAGGCGCTGAGCGCGGCGCGGCAGGCCGAGGCGGAACTCGTCGCCGGGCGGCCGGCGGGGCCGCTTCACGGCGTGCCGATCGGATTGAAAGATTTGTTCAACACGGCGGGCGTGCGGACGACGGGCGGCTCCAAGATCCTGGCCGACTTCGTACCCCGGGAGGACGCCACGGTCGTCGCCCGGCTGCGGGCGGCGGGGGCGATCGTGCTGGGCAAGCTCAACATGCACGAGTTCGCCTACGGGCCCGAGGGGCTGAACGCTCACTACGGTCAGGCCCGCAATCCGTGGGACGCGGCGCAGGCCCGGATCCCCGGCGGCTCGTCGTCGGGCTCGGGTGTCGCCGTGGCGGCCGGGCTCGTGGCGGCTGCGCTGGGGTCAGACACCGGCGGGTCGATCCGCATCCCGGCCTCGCTCTGCGGCATCACCGGTCTCAAGCCGACCTATGGGCGCGCCAGCCGCGCGGGCGTGCTACCGCTGGCGTGGTCGATGGACCACGTCGGTCCCATGGCGCGGACGGCCGCGGACTGTGCCCTCATGCTGCGATGCCTGGCGGGGCACGACCCGCTCGACACCTCCACCAGCGTCCTGCCCGTCCCCGACTACGTCGGCGCGCTGACGGGCGAGATCAAGGGGCTGCGCGTGGGCCTGTTGAAGAAGTTCTTTCTCGACGGCGCCGCGCCCGAGGTCAGGCAGGCAGTGGAGCGCGCGGCCAAGGCGCTGGAGAAGCTCGGCGCCACGCTGGACGAGGTCGATCTGGAGTCGATGCCGCACGTGGCGCCGGCGTCGTTCGCCATCGTCGCCTCGGAGGCGCTGGCCTACCACGCCGAGTGGATGCGGACGCGTGCCGCCGACTACCAGCCCGACGTCCGCGAGCGCCTCCGGATGGGCGCCTTCGTCACCGGCCTGCAGTACGTGCGCGGCCAGCAGATGCGCGCGCTCGTCCGCGCCGAGGTCGACGGCGCGCTGGCCCGGCGCGACGTGCTCCTGGCCCCGACCACGCCGATCACGGCGACGGTGCTGGGCCAGACGGAGGCCACCCTCGGTGACGGAACGACGGACGTGCGCTCGGCCCTCATCCGCCTCACACGGCCCTTCAACTTCTCCGGCCATCCGGCCTGCTCGGTGCCTTGCGGGTTCTCGACCGCGGGACTGCCGATCGGCATGCAGTTCGTGGGCCGGCCGTTCGACGAGGCGACCGTCCTTCGGGTCGCCGACGCCTACCAGCGGGCCACCGACTGGCACGCGCGGCGGCCCGTGTTAGCATGACGGCCGATGGACGATAGCCTCGCTCAGCGGCTGGCGGCCCTGGAATCTCGGCTGGCGCGCCTGGAGGCGTCGCTGGCCTCGGTGAGCATCGACGCGGCCAAGGCGAGCATCCAGCAATGGGTGACCGAGTACGTGTCGCTGCGCCTGCAGCAGCTCGTGCCCGAGACGTGCGAGCACGCTCCCGACGGGGAGATGGCGGCGTCCGGGGGGCCGGTGCTCCCGGGCACGCGCATCCGCTGCACCGAGGAGGTCATCCACCGCCTGGGCCGGATCCCGATTCCCTTCGTGCGCCAGATGGTCACCCAGAAGGTCGCCGAGACCGCTCGCGCGGAGCAGGTCGGCATGGTCGACGTGGCCTTCTTCGAGCGCGCGGCGACGTTCTGACAGTGCAGGCTCTCGGGAGAGGATCTCTCGAGCTTCCAGCACTGGCAGCAGCACGCGGCGGGGGGCGTGCGGATTTAAATTCGGAGGGGGCGGACGTTACGGCCCCCTCCGAAACCTCGCCGTGACCCCGGACGAGCCCGTCCGGATTCCCATCGAGGATTCCCTCGACCTGCACGCCTTCGCGCCGCGCGACATCGCCTCGGTGGTGGAGGAGTACCTGGAAGCCGCCCGGGCCCGGGGCTTCAGCGAGGTGCGACTCATTCACGGGCGGGGGATCGGCGTGCAGCGCGCGATCGTGCAATCCCTCCTGGCCCGGCATCCGCTGGTGGCCAGCTACGCTGACGCTCCGCCCGAGCGCGGCGGCCGCGGCGCCACCCTCGTCCACCTCCGCCCCCCCGTCAGGCCAGATACACGTCGACAGGGATCAGGCGGCGGTTGAGCGGGTCCATCCCAAGCCCGAGCTCCTCGAGCGTCGTCGCGCCGAGGAGCACCGGGCTATCGGGCGGTCCCATCAGTATCGGAGTGGTCGCTCGACGCCCCTGACACTCGATCTCGAGCTGTGTCAGCCCCCACTCTTCGATGCGCCCGTCTGCCATCACGACGCGTTGGGTCCGGAGCGGACGGCAACCCAGAGCCTCCAGGAGGGGGACGGGGAGCCACCGAGTAGGCGGCGCCGGAATCTACGAGAGCATCGAAATCCCTGGCGGCGCCGTCACTTCTCGGATACAGCCTCAAAGTGACCTTGAACTGTCCCACGACCACCAGTGTGCTCTGTCGTCCGGCCGGACGGCAAGTGTGGTCGCCGGGGCGACTCAGTCCCGATCTGCCCGCAGCAGGAGCATGCGGTCGGTGAACGACTCCACGCTTGTGTCGGTGAGCTTGAAGTCGAACGCGGCGCGGCAACGCTCCGGGGCCGCGCGGACGAACCCCTCGAGAGCGCGGAGGGCATCTGGCGTCATGCGCATGCGCCCCGTCCAGTCGTCCCAGAGGCGGACCTTCGTCAGGACCGTCTCGTCGATCACCGTCAGGCCGGCGCCCCGCAGGAACGCCTTCCACTCCCGCGCGCGGTAGGCGCGCACGTGCGAGGGATCCCGCCGGCGCTCCACCTCGGTGATGAAGGTGGCGATTTCTAGATCGTCGTGCCCCAGGATGTCCTGGACGAGGAACGAGCCGCCGGGGGCCAGCACGCGCGCGACCTCGCGGATGGCGGCGGCGGGGTTGGCGACGTGGTGGAGGGCGATCCGGCAGGTGACCACGGCGAAGGCGCCGGGCCGGAAGGGCAGGGCCTCCACGTCGCCGGCCACGTAGGCGAGGTTACCCACGCCCCGGCCCCGGATGAACTCGCGCGCGGCTCGCAGCATCGGCTCGGTGAGATCGAAGGCAACGACCCGCGTGGCCAGGCCGGCGAAGGCCAGCGCGGTGTGGCCGCCGCCGGTGGCGACGTCGAGCACGCGCGCGGGCCGCCGGGCACGGCCCCAGGTCAGCAACTGCTCGAGGTCGGCGCCGGCCGCGTGCGAGACGCTCGCCACATAGGCCTCGGCGCTGGGGCCGAACTGCTCGCGGACGCGCTGGCCGTGCCGACCGTTCACTTCTTGTCCCTGGCGCGCTCGGCGAGGTGGCGCATGAGGAAGTCCTGGTCCAGCGGCGACAGGTCGAAGCGGCGCGATGCCTCGTCGATGAGCTTCACCCGATCCGCCTTGGGGTTGTCGAGGAGATGCTCGTCGATCCACTTCACGGCCTGCCGGATGGGGGCCTCACCCGCCATGGCGGTCTCCTTCCTCGAGCGCCTTGGTGGCGACCTTCTTGATGAGCGCCCGAGGCGGAGCAGGGTCCGTCAGCGTCGCGTCCAGGACCCCGCGCCGCCCCAGGTCAGGCGCCTACTTGCTCGAATGGCGCTCGAACTTCGTCTTCCACTCCTTGTTGAGGTCCTCGACGCCGGGGATGTACTTGATGGTCGACCAGGTCGCCCGGGCCGCCCCGCGCATGGCGTAGTAGAGGGCCTCGCTGATCTCGTCCTCGGTGGCGCCGGCTTGCTTCGCAGCCGCGAAGCGTCCCGGCACTCAGGAGGTGCAGCCGGCGGCCGCCATCGCCGCCAGCGCCACCAGCTGCATCGTCTTGGGGTCGAGCGCGCCTTCGCGGTAGTACAGACCTGCGAACTCCTTCATCTCTGCCATCGAATCGCCTCCTGGCTGGGGGGATCTCTAACGCGCGACCATTATACGGTGCCCGATTTGGTCGGTCGCCAGGTAGACCAATTGGCGCTTGACCGGGTTGATTTTTGGCCGAAAATGGTTGGTCGAGGCGACCTATGCAGATCGCGCTAGACCGCAGCAAGCCGGTCCCGCTGGCCCGCCAGATCCAGGCGCACCTGGAGCGGCTCGTCCGCGACGGCCTTCTGCTCCCGGGGGTCAAGCTGCCGGCCACGCGGGAGATGGCCCGGGACCTGGGCGTCAACCGCGCGACCGTGGTGCTCGCCTACGAGGAGCTGGTGGCCTCGGGCGCCGCGCGGTCCCACGTGGGGCAGGGCACCTTCATCGCCGAGCGCGCCGGTGACCGCGGCCGGCCGGCCGCTCCCGAGAGCGCCGCGCGGCCCCCCATCGACTGGTCGGGGCTCTTCTCGCGCAGCGCCCGGATCGTCGAGACCGAGGACAATCGCCGCCGGGCGCTGGTGCCGCCGAACGGGCTGGCGGGGACGGTGATCTCCTTCGCCGGCGGCATGCCCGACAGCGGCCTCTTCCCGACCGACGCCTTTCGGCGGGCCCTCAACGAGGTGGTGCGGGAGGAGGGCGAGGCGCTGCTCCAGTACTCGCCGGTGGCGGGCTATGCCCCTCTGCGCCGGTACCTGTCCACGTATCTCTTGCGTTTCGGGCTCGAGGCGCGATCGGACGAGATCCTGATCGTCAACGGCTCGCAGCAGGGCTTCGACCTGATCGCCCGCACGCTCGTCGATCCCGGCGACTTCGTCGCGATCGAGCAGCCGACCTATCCGCGGGCCGTGCAGGTCTTTCGCGCGTTCGGGGCCCAGCTCCTCACCGTGCCCTGGAAGGCGGACGGGCCCCAGGCCGACGTGTTCGAACGGCTGCTCGAGCGTCAGGCGCCGAAGCTCTTCTACTGCCAGCCGACCTCCCACAACCCCACGGGTCTGGCCATGGGCGCGGAGACGGGGCGCCGGCTGCTGGCCGCGGCGGCGCGCCATCAGGTGCCGATCGTGGAGGACGGCTTCGATCCCAGTCTCTACTACGGCGACCGGCCGCCGGGCCCGCTCAAGGCGCAGGACCACGACGGGCTCGTGATCTACATCGGGACGTTCTCCAAGATCCTCTTCCCGGGGCTGCGCCTGGGCTGGCTGCTGGCGCCGCCGCTCGTCATCGAGCGGCTCGCCGCCGCCAAGCAGCTCGCCGATCTGCACACGAGCGCGCTGCTCCAGGCGGCGGTCCACCGGTTCTGCGAGCGGCGGCTGCTCGATCGTCACGTCGCCCGCGTCGCCCGCGAGTACGGCCGGCGGCGCTCGCTGCTGGTGGGAGCGCTCCAGCGGCGCCTGCCGGAGGGCGTGACCTGGACCGAGCCTCAGGGCGGGTTCTCGCTGCTGGTGACTCTGCCGCCCGGGCTCGACGCCGCGGCTCTGCTCTCGCGCGCCATCGAGCGCGGGGTGGCGTTCACGCCGGGGGCCGCCTTCTTCGTGGACGGCGGCGAGCGCACGCTCCGGCTGTCCTTTTCGTCGGTGCCCGCCGCGCGGATCGACGAGGGGATCCGGCGGCTGGCCGAGGTGGTCAAAGACAGCTTGAAGCGCCCGGCGTCGCGACCGCGAGCGGAGGGCGTGGCGGTGCCGCTGGTCTGAGGTGAGCGGGGAAACGCAGCCGCACAACGGCGTAAGGAGACACGATATGACGGAGCTGAACGGATTGCGCATCGCCGATCGCAAGCACATCGGCCTCGCCGAGATGCTCAAGGGCGGGGTCATCATGGACGTGACGAATGCCGAGCAGGCCAAGCTCGCCGCGGAGGCGGGGGCGGCGGCCGTGATGGCGCTCGAGCGCGTGCCCGCCGATATCCGGCGGGAGGGCGGCGTGGCGCGCATGGCCTCCGTGAAGAAGATCAAGGAGATCCAGAGCGCCGTCACCATCCCCGTGATGGCCAAGTGCCGGATCGGTCACTTCGTGGAGGCCCAAATTCTGGAATCGCTCGGGGTGGACTTCATCGACGAGTCCGAGGTCCTCACGCCGGCCGACGAGCACTTCCACGTGGACAAGTTCGCGTTCCGGGTGCCGTTCGTCTGCGGGGCACGCGACCTGGGCGAGGCGCTCCGCCGCATCGGCGAGGGCGCGGCCATGATCCGCACGAAGGGCGAGGCCGGCTCCGGCAACATCGTGGAGGCGGTGCGCCACATGCGCGCGCTGACCACCGGGATCCGGCGGCTGACCACGCTCGGGCCCGAGGAGCTGATGACGGAGGCCAAGAACCTGGGCGCGCCCTACGAGCTGATCGGCTCGGTGGGCAAGCACGGGCGGCTGCCCGTCCCAAACTTCTCGGCCGGGGGCATCGCCACGCCCGCCGACGCGGCACTGATGATGCAACTCGGCGCCGAGGCGGTCTTCGTCGGCTCGGGCATCTTCAAGTCGAGCGACCCCGCCAAGCGGGCCAAGGCCATCGTCCAGGCCACCACGCACTACAAGGATCCGGACGTCCTGGCCCGGGTCAGCGAGGAGCTGGGCGAGGCCATGGTGGGGCTGGAGACCTCCAAGCTGACGAAAGAGGAGCTGCTGCAAACGCGCGGATGGTAGTGCGAGCCGAGACGCGGATGCGGAGGCTCGGCGACGCACGCGGCGAGGCGAGCCTGAGTGAGGGCGTGCGAGCCGCAGGGCGCCCAGGGGCTGGGGCCCCTGCGCCCGAGGCGAGCCGAAGAAAGGGGCGGGGGGTAGGTCGGAGCCATGAAGATCGGAGTGCTCGCGCTCCAGGGCGATTTCGTGCGGCACCGCCAGGCGCTCGAGCGCTGCGGTGCCACCGCAGTGGAGGTGCGCAAGCCCGAGGAGCTGGATGACCTGGATGGCCTGATCATCCCGGGCGGCGAATCGACGACGCTGCTGCATCTGATGGAGGAGTGGAACTTCGTGCCCGCACTCGAGAAGTTCCATGCCGAGGGGCGGCCGATCTTCGGCACCTGCGCCGGGCTGATCGTGCTGGCGCGGGACGTCGCGAACCCGCGGCAGTTTTCCCTCGGGTTCATCGACGTGGGCGTGGAACGGAACGCCTATGGCCGCCAGCGGGAATCGTTCGAGGCCCCAGGGACAGCAGTGCTGGATGGGCAGCCCACGCCCATCGAGATGGTCTTCATCCGTGCTCCGCGCATCCGGCGCCTGGGGCCGGAGGTGGAGGCGCTGGCGCGCCAGGGCGAGGACCCCGTGATGGCGCGCCAGGGGACGGTGCTGGTGGCGACGTTCCATCCCGAGCTGACCGATGACTCCGCCGTCCACCACTACTTCTGCGAGATGGTCCGACTGGCGTCGGTCGGTCGCGCTCCACGGAAGCGCTGATGGCCAGGTCCGACAACGTGTACGAGCTGCCCAGGGACTTGCCGGTCCCCGTCGACGATGCTGCCTGCGCGCATCTTCCCGGGCTTCCGGTACCCTCGATTCTGCTGCCCTCGACGGACGGCCGCGCGGTCGACCTCGCCTCTCTGGCCGGGACAACGGTGGTGTATTGCTACCCGCGGACCGGTCGTCCCGACCGCGAGCCTCCGCGGGGGTGGAACGAGATCCCGGGCGCGAGAGGATGCACGCCGGAATCGTGTAATTTCCGGGACCACCACGCCGAACTGCAGGCGGTGGGGGCCCGGGTCTTCGGCCTCAGCACCCAGGAGACGGACTACCAGCGCGAGGCCGTCGAGCGGTTACGCCTGCCCTTCGCACTCCTGAGCGACGCTCACCTGCGCCTCGCCCGCGCGCTGCGCTGGCCGACGTTCGACGTCGACGGGATGACACTCATCAAGCGGCTGACGCTCATCCTCCGGGATGGCCGCATCGAAGAGGTCTTCTATCCGGTGTTTCCCCCCGACCGGCATGCTGAGGAAGTGGTGGCGTGGCTGACCGCGCGCGCGCCGCGCTGAGTCGGGCCTTTCCCGCGCCACGGCTGCCGGGATAAGATCCCGGGGTCGTGCCGGCATCAATCCACCCTCTTCCGGGAGGACAGCCCATGAAGATCACCGCGAACGGGATCGCCATCAACTACACGCTGGAGGGCCCCGCGGCGGCGCCCGTGCTCACGCTCAGCCACTCGCTCGCCACGGATCTGACGATGTGGGACCCGCAGCAGGCAGCGCTGACGCCGCGCTTCCGCGTGCTGCGGTACGAGACGCGCGGCCACGGCGCCACCGACGCCCCGGCCGGCGCCTACTCGCTCGAGCAGTTGGCCGACGATGCGCGGGGACTACTCGATGCGCTCGGCATTCAGCAGACGCACTGGATCGGCCTCTCGATGGGTGGGATGATCGGGCAGACGCTCGCGCTGAAGGCGCCCGGCCGGTTCCTGAGCCTCGTTCTCGCCGACACCTCGAGCCGCGTACCGCCGGAAGCCAAGCCGATGTGGGAGGAGCGCATCCGCACCGCCGAGTCCAAAGGCATGGAGCCGTTGGTGGAGCCGACCCTCGGCCGCTGGTTCACGCCGGCGTTTCGGCAGCGCCGGCCCGACGTGGTCGAGCGCGTGGCCGCCATGATCCGCAAGACCAACCCGCGCGGCTACGCCGGCTGCTGCCATGCGATCGCCGCGCTCAATCTGACCGACCGCCTCGGCGCTATCAAGCTGCCGACGCTGGTGATCGTGGGGGAAGAGGACCAGGGAACGCCCGTGGCCGCCGCGCGCGCGATCCACGGGCAGATCAAGGGCTCCGAGCTGACGATCATCCCCGCGGCCGCGCATCTGTCGAACATCGAGCAGCCCGAGGCCTTCACGGCGGCCGTGACCGGGTTCTTGAGCAAGGTTCAGTAGAGACAAAGCGCTTGACAAGCGGTGTGGCCCACCGCATAGTTTGGTCAGACCAGCGGACCAGTCCTTTCCCCGGAAGCCTGTCGGTCGAGGAGGAGCACGCATGTCGGCGTTGATTTGCGAGGTCGTCTACCGCGGGATTTTCCAGAAGAACCTGGCGTCGCGCATCACGCGCGGC
The DNA here is from genome assembly GCA_036001065.1 of Candidatus Methylomirabilota bacterium. Classification (NCBI taxonomy): domain Bacteria; phylum Methylomirabilota (SeqCode); species Candidatus Methylomirabilota bacterium. The sequence goes on along the minus strand of DASYUQ010000082.1, from coordinate 24,350 downwards.
ATCGTGCTGTCGGCGCGCAAATCGGGGCGCTGGGGCATCGCCTTCGGCCGCTACGGAGACAGTCCGCAGCGCAACGGCGTTCCCGCCAAGGACTTCGCCATCGTCGCCGACACCAAGGAAGAGCTCGAGCAGAACATGGCTCGCTACGAGCCCAAGCACGTGGACGTCACGATCTGCGTCGACGACACGCTGGCCAAGGGCGTCGAGTCGTGGGCGTGGTACGGGCTGCAGCCGATCAACCGGCTGACGCTCCCCGACGGCACGCTCCTCATGACGTCGCTGCAGCCCTTCGAGGATCTCCTGCGGGACATCCATAAAAAGGACGAGCCCTACACGCTCGCCGTGATCCGCGCCAGGGCGTCGTTCTCGGGGCTCTGGGTCTACAAGGAGGACCACACTGAGGTCCGGATCCTCGGCGCGTTGGCCAAGATCGCGCCGTCGTTCCTCACCCTCGACGGGGTCTGCCAGGCCATTGGGGAGATGGAGTGGGGCTCCGAGCTCAAGGTGGCCTCCGTCCGCAAGGCCTACGAGCGTCTGGAGGCGCGCCGGGTTCAGCCCGGGGAGGGCAACCCCGAGGTCCCGTACGCGTTCGAGTTTCCGCGCTGGTGGGAGATGCGCGAGGGCGTCACGATTCCAGCCATCCCCATCGGCAAGCCGAAGGAGGGCGGCAAGGGCTACGTCCCCGAGCGGAACCCCTACTTCAAGAAGTTCAGCACGCGCACGATGCGCCCGGTGGTCGACTTCGACACCTGCGTGAAGTGCAACCTCTGCTGGATCGCCTGCCCGGACTCGTGCTTCGACGTCATGCCCGACGGCACCTTCGACGCCAACATGGAGGCCTGCTGCGGCTGTGGGGTGTGTGAGGCCGTCTGCCCGGTGGAGAACTGCATCACCATGGTCAACGAAGCGGTCTTCGAGGACAACGCCAGCCAGTGGGACATGTGGCGGAACGACAAGACCGCCTACAAGACCTGGCTCACCGACAAGATCACGAACAAGAAGGCGACGGTGCGCTCCCACGGGTTCCGGTTCCGTGGCCAGTACGAGGAGGAGGTCAAGACGGACCTCGACGCCGGCGGCGCGGAGATCACCGCGGGGATTCCGGGCGAGAACGCCAAGCACAAGACCATCTAGCGGCGCGACACAGGAGGCGAACGAGCGATGGCGGTTGCGACAAAGACGGCTCCGGCCGTAACGGAAGACAGGGAACTCCTCATCTCGGGAAGCGAGGCGATCGCCGAGGCCCTGACCCTCGCCGACATCGACGTCGTCACGGCCTATCCGATCCGGCCCTACGACACCGTCATGCAGGCCATCGCCAAGAAGATCGCCAACGGTCAGCTGGTGGCCGAGTACATCGTGGCCGAGGGCGAGCACAGCCAGTTCGAGGTGGTCAAGCACGCTTCCACCGTCGGCGCGCGCGTGTTCTGCGGCTCGTCGGGCGTGGGCTGGGCGTACGCGATGGAGTGCCTGGTGGTGACCCCGCCCCTGCGGGTGCCGATGGTGGCGATGGTGGGCAACCGGGCGCTCGATGATCCGGGCGCCTTCGGCGTGGAGCACAACGACGCCCTGTTCGTGCGCGACCTGGGCTGGATGCTGGTGTGGATCGACAGCTCCCAGGAGGCCCTCGACACCACCCTGATCGGCTACCGCGTGGCCGAGGACCGCCGCGTGTTCCTGCCCCTGGCCATCTCGGCCGACGGCGCCTTCCTCACGCACTCGCAGGCGCTGACGCTGGTGCCGCCCAAGGCGAAGGTCGAGCGGTACCTGCCGGCCTACAACCGCGGTGACCTCCTGCTGCACCCGGACAACCCCATCACGGTGGCGCCGCAGGCCAACGAGGACTGGGTCATAGAAATCCGGCGGCAGAACAACGAGGCGATGGCGCGGGCAGTCACCGTGATCGAGGAGGCCTACGCCGACTTCCGCAAGGTGTTCGGCCGCGGCCCCGAGAATCCGTGGTTCGAGGAGTACATGACCGACGACGCCGAGATCATCCTGGTCGGCATGGGCACGATCTCCCTGCCCATCAAGGTGGGGATCCGCAACATGCGCGCCCAGGGCAAGAAGGTGGGGTTGGTTCGGCTGCGGTGGTTCAGACCATTCCCGACCGACCGGCTGGTCGCCGCGCTGTCGAAGGCGAGCACGATCGGCGTCATCGACCGCGATTATTCGTTCGGCTCGCCGTTCGGCTCGGGCGTGGTGGCCAACGAGATCCGCGCGGCGATGTACAACGCGCCCACGCGCCCGCCGCTGCTCTCCTTCATCTGCGGTCTCGGTGGCCGCGAGGTGACACTGGAGGACGTCTATAAGGTGACGGACCTCTGTTACAATGCCGCCAAGACCGGCAAGTCGGACACCAAGACCCACTGGCTCGGCGTTCGAGAATAGGGAGAGGCACATGCCGGAGACGACGTTCACCAACGCGACACAGGTGCTCGAGGCCTTCAAGGGCATCAAGAAGGTCACGATCGAGGAATACTTCACGTCGGGCCATCGGACCTGCCAGGGCTGCGAGTCCGCGCTGGTCATGAAGCTGATGGTCAAGGCGGCCGGCCCGCGCACGATCGTGCTCGGCTCCACCGGCTGCATGTACGTCGCCAACACGACGTACTACACGACGCCCTGGGTGGTGCCGTGGATGCACACGCAGCTCGGCTCCTCCGGCGCCGCCGCCCTGGGGACCGCCGCCGGCCTCAAGGCGCTCATGCACAAGGGCAAGATGAAGTCGGAGCCGATCAACGTGATCGCGTTCTGCGGCGACGGCGGCGGCGCCGACATGGGCCTCAACGGCATCTCGGCGACGCTGACTCACAAGGAGTACAACTGCCTGATTCTGCTGTACGACAACGAGTCCTACGCCAACACCGACATCCAGCTGTCGGGGATGACGCCCTACGGGGCCCACACGACGTTCAGCCCGCCCGGCTCGGTCAAGCGCATCATCCACACGCGCTGGAAGAAGAACGTCGCCGGCATGCTGGCGGCGGGGCATACCGAGTGCCGCTACGTGGCCACCGTCTGCGCCTCGTTCGCGGTGGAGATGATGAACAAGGTGCGCCGGGCGCTGACCATCGGCGGCCCGACCTTCATCCACTCCCTCGACCCCTGCCCCAAGGGCTGGGACTACGATCCGATGCTCTCCCACGAGCTGGGCGAGCTGGCGATCGAGACCGGCATCTTCCCGCTCTACGAGGTCGACGACGGCGTGCTCAGGTACTACGGCAAGACCAAGGCCATCATCGAGGGTCGCAAGCGCAAGCCCGTCCGGGAGTACCTCCTCAAGCAGGGCCGGTTCGCTCACTTCACGGAAGAGGACCTCGCTTACTTCCAGGCCAAGGTCGACGAGATGTGGGACAAGTGGGAGATTCCCGGCGTGGTGCCGTTCAAGCGGCTGGAAGCCACCAAGGCCGCCCTCGTAGCCAAGTAGCCTCGAGAGCGTGGTCGTTGCTTCGGTCACCGGCGGGGCCGGGCGCGGAACGGCGTCCGGTCCCGCCGTGTTTTATCGGTAACTCGTCGCACTACTTAGGAGGACCGTCATGACACACAGCGCCCGCATCCCGCTGAATTGGCTCCCCCTCCTCGTGCTGCTCGTGGCCGCGCCGCCGGCCGAGGCCTGGGAGCCGACCAAGCCCATCGAGTTCGTCATCCCCGCCGGGACCGGCGGCGGCGCCGACCAGATGGCCCGGCTCATCGCCGGTTTGGCCGAGAAGCACAAGCTCTCGCCGCGGCCGCTCATCGTCGTCAACAAGTCGGGAGGAGCAGGCGCCGAGGGTTTCGTGCACGTGAAGGAGAAGAAGGGCGACGCCCACACCATCATCATCACGCTGTCGAACCTGTTCACGACACCCCTGGCCACCGGGACGCCCTTCAGCTGGCGCGACTACACGCCGATCGCCCGTCTGGCGCTCGACCGGTTCATCCTATGGGTCAATGCCGAGACGCCCTACAAGAGCGCCAAGGAGTACGTCGCGGCGGTGAAGCAGAGCCCGGGCATGAAGATGGGCGGCACCGGCTCCAAGCAGGAGGACCAGATCATCACGGTCCAGGTCGAGCAGGCGCTGGGGCTGAAGTTCACCTACGTGCCGTTCAAGGGGGGCGGTGAGGTGTGCGTCAACCTGGTTGGCAAGCACGTGGACTCGACCGTCAACAACCCCATCGAGTGCGTGAGCCACTGGAGGGCCGGGCGGGTCCGGCCGCTGGCCGTCTTCGACCCCGAGCGCATTCCCGATCCCGACTGGAAGGACATCCCGACGGTGAAGGAGGCCCTGGGGCTCGACATCCAGTACAACATGCTGCGCGGCATCTTCGGCCCGCCGGACATGCCCAAGGACGCCGTCCAGTGGTACGTCGGCTTCCTGAAGAAGGTGTACGACACCAAGGACTTCCAGGACTACCTGCACAAGGGCGCGCTCAAGGGCGCGTTCGCCACCGGCGCCGAGTACGTCAAGTGGGTCGAGGGCGCCGAGCAGCTCCACAAGGAGCTGATGGAGAAGGGCGGGCTAATCAAGAAGTAGCATGCGGCTTGCCGACTTGGTCGTCGCGGCCGTCCTGGCCCTGCTGGGCGGCGTCGTGCTCTACGACGCCGCCCGGCTGGGCGTCGGGTGGGGACTCGAGGGTCCGCAGAGCGGGTTCTTCCCGTTCTGGCTGGCGGTGACCCTGATCGGCGTCTCGCTGGGGGTCTTCCTCCAGGCGCTGGTACGGGGCCCGGCCAAGGCGTTCGTCACCCGCGAGCGGCTCCGCCCGGTGCTCAAGGTGCTGCTGCCGGTGGCCGGCTTCATCGTGCTCACCGATCCGCCCGGCCCGCTCACCGGGCTCGGGCTGTACGTGGCGGCGGCGTTCTATCTGGGCTTCTACATGCGGTGGGTGGGACGCCACGACTGGCGGGCGGTCGTGGCGCTCTCCATCGTCGTCCCCGTCATCACCTTCTTCATCTTCGAGAAATGGTTTCTGGTCCCGATGCCTAAGGGACCGGTCGAGGACTGGTTCGGGTACTGACCGGTGGGTCTGGAGAACCTTCTCCTCGGCTTCCAAGTCGCCATCACGCCGACCAACCTCTTCATCGCCGTCGTCGGGATCACCCTCGGCACCATCATTGGGGTCCTCCCGGGACTGGGCGGCGCCAACGGCGTCGCCATTCTGCTGCCCCTGACCTTTACGATGCCGCCCACCTCCGCGATCATTCTGCTGACCTCGCTCTACTGGGGCGCCCTCTTCGGCGGTGCCATCACCTCGGTGCTCTTCAACATTCCCGGCGAGCCGTGGTCGGTGGCCACCACGTTTGACGGCTACCCCCTGGCCCGGCAGGGCCACAGCGGGCAGGCCCTGACGGCTGCCTTCACCTCGTCGTTCGTGGGGGCCTTCTTCTCGATCGTGCTGATCACGTTCTTCGCCCCCATCCTGGCCGAGATCGCCCTCAAGTTCGGTCCGCCGGAGTTCTTCGCCATCCAGTTCCTCACGTTCTCGAGCTTCGTGGGCCTGGGAGGTGGTAACCCGCTGAAGTCGCTGGCCTCGATTCTCATCGGGTTCATCCTGGCCTCGGTCGGCCTGGACATCGTGACCGGTCAGCTGCGGCTGACCTTCGGCTTCACCGACCTCATGAAAGGGTTCGACTTCATCGTGGCCGTCATCGGCCTGTTCGGGATCGGCGAGATCCTCCTCTCAGTGGAGGAAGGGCTGAAGTTCCAGGGTGCCAGAACGGCCATGAACCTCCGGGTGGTGCTCGACACCTGGAAGATCCTACCGCGCTATTACCGGACGTTCATCCGCGGCTCGGTCATCGGCTTCTGGATGGGGTTCAAGCCCGGCGGGGCCACCCCCGCCTCGTTCATGAGCTACGCGTTCGCCAAGCGCTTCTCCAAGAACCCCGAGCGGTTCGGCAAGGGCGAGATCGAGGGCATCGTGGCCCCGGAGACCGCCGCCCACGCCGCCGGCGTGGCGGCCATGCTGCCGATGATCACGCTCGGCATCCCGGGCTCGCCGACGGCGGCGGTGATGCTGGGCGGACTCATCATCTGGGGGCTGCAGCCGGGCCCGATGTTGTTCGTCGACAATCCGGAGTTCGTGTGGGGCCTGATCGCCAGCATGTACACCGGCAACGTGATCGGCGTGCTCATGGTGCTGGCGTTCGTGCCCTTCTTTGCCGCGATCCTCAGGATCCCCTTCGCGATCCTGACCCCGCTGATCGTCATCGTCTGCGCGATCGGGTCCTACGCGGTCCACAACAGTATGATCGACATCTGGTACATGCTGATCTTCGGCGTGGTGGGCTACGTCTTCAAGAAGCTGGACTACCCCCTGGCCCCGCTGGTGCTGGCCCTCGTCCTCGGCGACCTCGCCGAAAACGCGCTGCGCCAGAGCCTCATCATGTCGCAGGGCTCGCTGACCATCTTCCTGACCCGGCCGATCGCGGGCGCGATCACGGCCGTGGCGATCTTCTTCTTCCTCCTGCCGGCCATCACGCCCTGGTGGCGGCGCCTGCGGGGGCTCCCCGCCGCCGCCCCGGCGCCGCGCGAGACCTGAGCACGGTCGCGCGACGATGAGCGGAGGCACCTGAATGGGATTCTTGCTCGATCCCGAATTCTGGGCGCGCTGGCTCAGCATCGTGATCATCGACCTCACGCTGGCCGGCGACAATGCCCTGGTCATCGCCCTGGCCGTCCGCACGCTGCCCAAGCGCCAGCAGTTCTGGGGGCGCATCTGGGGCACGCTGGGCGCCGTGCTCCTGCGCCTGGCCTTCATCACCATCATCACGCTTCTCTTCCGGATCCCGCTCCTGCAGTTCCTGGGTGGGGTGGTCCTGGTCTGGATCGCGCTGAAGCTCGTCCGCCAGGAGACCGGCGCCGAGGGACACGTGCGCCAGGGCACGACGCTGTGGGAGGCCATCTGGATCATCATCATTGCGGACGTGGTGATGAGCCTGGACAACGTGCTGGCGGTGGCGGCCGCGGCCCGGGGCGACCTCGTCCTGGTCATCTTCGGGATCGCGCTCTCGATTCCAATCGTCATCTGGGGCAGCGGGCTCCTCGCCCGCCTGATGAACCGCTACGGCTGGATCGTGTGGCTGGGGGGCGGCATCCTCGGCTACGTGGCGGGGGAGATGGTCCTCAAGGATCCGCTCGTTCACAAGTGGCTCGGTGACGGGGTCGTCGACACCCTCCACTATGCCCTTCCGATCCTGCTCGGCGTCAGCATCACCGTCCTCGGCTGGTGGTTCGCCCAGGGGCACCGGGCCAGGAAGAAAATTCCGGAGAACATCTGATGGCCAACACGGAGGGCCGGGGCGGGCCGGTCAAGGCGGGGCGGGAGATGGGCATCGAACCCATCAAGTCGATCCGCATCTACGAAGAGATCGTCCGACAGATCAAGGCGATGATCGCCGAGGGCCGGCTCAAGAGCGGCGATCAGCTGCCGCCCGAACGCGATCTGGCCGAAAAGTTCGTCGTGAGCCGCACGTCCGTGCGCGAGGCGCTGCGGGCGCTGGAGAGCCTGGGGCTGGTCGAGGTCCGACCCGGCGAGGGCACCTTCGTCAAGAAGATCTCGGTCGAGGCGCTCATCGCGCCCCTGGCCCTGGTCATCCTGTCGCAGCGCGAGGCCATCGGCGAGCTGTTCGAGGCGCGGCGCCTGCTCGAGCCCTCGATCGCCGCCCTGGCGGCCCGCCGGGCGACGCCCGACGAGCTGCAGGAGATGGCGCGGATCCTCGCGGAGCAGGCCAAGGAGGTCGCGGCCGGGCGCACCGGGCTCACGCAGGACGGGCAGTTCCACGCGGCGATCGCCTCCGCCGCCCGCAACCAGGCGATCACCCGCATCGTGCACGCCATCATGGATCTGCTCGCGCAGATCCGCGAGGAATCGCTCAATACGCCGGGGCGCCCGACGCGGTCGCATCAGGATCACCGTCGCGTCCTCGAGGCGATCAGCCGGCGCGACGACGCCGCGGCCGCCCAGGCGATGCGCGATCACCTGGTGGCGGTCGAGGCGCTGGTGCTGGGTCCGGGCGCCCGGGGCAAGCCGAAGGGCGCACGCTGAGCGCCCCGAGCTTGACGGCTCTCACCACGGCCGCGTATACTAACCCGGCAATGGAGTCACGGACTTCGCGCATGCTGTCGCTGGGCCTGATTCTCCTGGCGCTGCCGGACCTGCCCGGAGCATCAGCGAAGTAACAAGACGCGCTGGATGCCACGGGCAGGAGGCGAGGCCCGTGGCGGCTGAAGTTCGGGGGCCACGGGTTGAGCGACCTGTGGCCCTCAGTTTTTAGGGCGCAATGGGGGAGGGAAGGATCGTCGCGACGACGCGGGGGCGTGAGTCACGGAAGATTGACACCCGTGCTGCGTATCCGCTAGAGTTGGAAGGCTTTTTCAGCCGTCCAGGACGGAGACTCGAGCCCATGCCTAAATACGTGTATTTCTTCGGTTCCGGGAAGGCTGAAGGTTCCTCGCGTTTGCGCGAGCTGCTCGGCGGCAAGGGCTCCGAGCTCGCGGAGATGACCAACCTCGGCATCCCCGTCCCGCCGGGCTTCACGATCACGACGGAGACGTGGGCGGAGTACAGGCGGGACGGGCGCCGCCCGCCCGCAGGCCTCTGGCCCGAAGTGCTCGACAGCCTCCGCAAGCTCGAAGCCGTCTCCGGCCTCATCCTCGGTGATGCCAAACGCCCGCTGCTCGTCTCCGTCCGCTCGGGGGCGCGGGTGTCCATGCCCGGCATGATGGAGACGGTGCTCAACCTCGGCCTGAACGACGCGACCGTCGAGGGCCTCGCCGCCGGGACGGGCAACGAGCGCTTCGCCTGGGACTGCTATCGCCGCTTCGTCACCATGTTCGCCGACGTCGTGCTCGGCATCGAGCGCCGCCACTTCGACCAGCACCTCGAGGGGCTCAAGACGCGGCTTCGCGTGCGCACCGATCCCGAAATTCCCGCCGGCGAGCTCCGCGCCCTGGTCCAGACCTTCAAGGGCATCGTGGCCGAGCGGACGAGCGCCCCGTTCCCGCAGGACCCGGCAGAGCAGCTCCGGCTGGCGATCAACGCCGTCTTCGACTCGTGGTTCGCCAAGAAGGCCGTCGACTACCGCCGCATCCAGGGGATCCCCGAGGACTGGGGCACGGCGGTGACCGTCATGGCGATGGTCTTCGGCAACCTCGGCGACACGTCGGGCACGGGCGTGGCGTTCACCCGCGATCCGGCGACCGGCGAGCGGCGCTTCTACGGCGAGTTCCTGGTCAACGCGCAGGGCGAGGACGTCGTGGCGGGCATCCGCACCCCCGAGCCCATCTCGGCGCTGCGCGATCGCCTGCCCCGCGTCTACGACGAGCTGGTGGCGATCAAGGACCGCCTCGAGAAGCACTACCGGGACGTGCAGGACCTGGAGTTCACCGTGCAGGAAGGCACGCTCTACCTCCTGCAGAGCCGTTCGGGCAAGCGCACCGCGCGGGCGGCCGTGCGCGTCGCCGTCGAGATGGTGCGCGAGGGGCTGATCGACAAGGACACGGCGCTCCTCCGCGTGGAGCCGGACCGGCTGAACGAGCTGCTGCACCCGATCTGCGATCCGACCGACAAGGCGCGGGCCATCGACAAGGCCCGGCTCCTCGCCAAGGGGCTGCCGGCGGGGCCGCGGGCGGCGGTCGGCCAGGTCGTGTTCACGCCGGACCGCGCAGTGGAATGGGTCAAGGAGGGGCGCAAGGTCATCCTGGTACGCGCGGAGACGTCGCCGGAGGACGTAGCCGGCATGCACGCCGCCGAGGGCATCCTCACCTCCCGCGGCGGGCTGACGTCCCACGCCGCCGTGGTGGCTCGCGGGATGGGCAAGGCGTGCATCGTCGGGGCCGGCGACGTGTTCGTGGACGAGGAGCGCCATGCGTTCCAGGCCGGCCGCGCCATCGTCCGGGAAGGTGACATCATCACGCTCGACGGCCACACCGGCGAGGTGATCCTCGACGAAGTCAGGCTGATCCCGCAGCGGGTGAGCGGCGAGCTCCAGGTCTTCCTCAAGTGGGCGGACGAGGTCCGCGCCCTGGGGGTGCGGGCCAATGCCGACACCCCCGACGACGCGCGCAAGGCCCGAGAATACGGCGCCGAGGGCATCGGCCTCGTGCGCACCGAGCACATGTTCTTCCAGGCCGAGCGGATTCCGACCGTGCGCGAGATGATCATGGCCGCCGACGGCAAGGCCCGGCGCGCGGCCCTGGACCGGCTGCTGCCGCTGCAGCGGGAGGACTTCATCGGGATCTTCCGGGCCATGGACGGCCTGCCGGTGACGATCCGCCTGCTCGATCCGCCGCTGCACGAATTCCTGCCCCAGTACACGAAGCTGCTGGAGGAGTACACCCGCCTCGACGCGCTCGGCATCAATCCCGCCCGGGCCCAGGAGCTGGAGCAGCTCATGGCCAAGGTCCGGGGGTTGCAGGAAGCCAATCCGATGCTCGGTCACCGGGGCTGCCGGCTCGGGATCATGTTCCCGGAGATCTACGAAATGCAGGTGCGGGCCATCGTGGAGGCGGCCTGCGCGGTGACCCGCGAGGGCGTCACGGTGGAGCCCGAGATCATGATCCCGCTGACCGGAACGGTCGGCGAGATGAAGCTCACCTGGGAGATGACCAAGGCGGTCGCCGACGAGGTCCTTGCCGAGACCGGCGTGGCGGTGAAGTACCTGATCGGCACGATGATCGAGGTGCCGCGCGCCGCGCTGATCGCCGATCAGATCGCGCAGCACGCGGAGTTCTTCTCGTTCGGCACCAACGACCTCACCCAAATGACGTTCGGCTACAGCCGCGATGATATCGGCAAGTTCCTGCCCTTCTATCTGGAGCGAGGCCTCGTCCCTCACGACCCCTTCTCGGTCCTGGACCAGGAGGGAGTCGGGGAGCTGGTGCGGATCGGCATCGAGCGGGGCCGGCGCGTCCGGCCGCAGCTGAAGGTCGGCATCTGCGGCGAGCACGGCGGCGAGCCGTCGTCCGTGGAGTTCTGCCATCGCGTCCGCATGACCTACGTGTCCTGTTCGCCGTTCATGATCCCTATCGCCCGCCTCGCGGCCGCCCAGGCGCGGCTCCGAGAGGGCGCGGCGTCCGGAGGAGGCCTCCATGGCTAGCTTCGAAGGCGTGTTCATCCCGGTCACGACGCCCTTCCGCGGCGACGATGTCGCTCCCGAGCGGCTGGCGGCGAACCTCGAGCGCTGGAACGCGACGGCGTTGGCCGGCTACGTCGTGCTCGGCTCGACGGGCGAGTTCCCCATGCTGAGCGAGGCCGAGCGGGAGCTCGTGCTCGCGGCCGCCCGCGCGGCGATCCCCCGCGGCAAGCGCTTCATCGCGGGCACCGGGACCAACTCGACCCTGCACACTGTCCGGCAGACCAAGCGGGCGGCGGAGATCGGCGCCGACGCGGCCATCGTCATCACGCCCCACTACTTCACCAAGGGGTTCAGCCGGCGGGAGGCGCAGATCCGCCACTACCTGGCGGTCGCCGACGCCTCGCCGATCCCGATCATGATCTACAACTTCCCCTTGAACACCGGGATCAACCTCGAAGCCGAGACGGTCGCGAAGATCGCGGCCCACCCGAACGTGTGCGGCATCAAGGACTCCTCGGGCAACATCCCCCAGTGCGCCCAGATCATCGATCAGACGCCCAAGACCTTCGACGTCCTGGTGGGCGCGGCCTCGGCGCTGCTGCCGGCGCTCGCGATCGGGGCTGCGGGCGGCATTCTGGCGCTGGGAACGATCGCCGCCCGGGAGTTCTGCGATGTCTACGCGCTGGCCACGGCCGCCCGCTGGAACGAGGCCCGGGAGGTCGCGGCCCGGATGATGGTGGCCGACCGCGGCATCGCCGGGCAGTACGGCATCGGCGGGCTGAAGGCGGCGCTCGACCTTCAGGGATTCTACGGCGGGCCGTGCCGGGCGCCCCTCGGCACCCCCGACGGGGACGCGATCGAGGACATCAAGGAAGTGCTGGCGACTGCGGGGCTGCTCTAGGAGGAATGGCCGTGAAAACGTCCGGAGCTCGCATCGTGCTCGAGTGCCTCAAGCGTGAAGGCGTGGACACCATCTTCGGCCTGCCGGGGGGTGCCGTGCTCCCGCTCTACGACGCCCTCTACGACTTCGAGGGGCTCCGCCACGTCCTCGTCCGGCAGGAGGCGGCGGCCGGCCACGCCGCCGAGGGGTACGCGCGGACCACGGGCAAGGTCGGCGTGTGCCTGGTGACCTCGGGTCCGGCGGCCACCAACCTGGTCACCGCGCTACAGGACGCCTACATGGACTCCATCCCCATCGTCGCCCTCACCGGGCAGGTGCCGACGCACCTCATCGGCAACGACGCGTTCCAGGAGGCCGACAACTGCGGCATCACCCGGCCCTGCACGAAGCACAACTTCCTGGTGAAGGACGGCAAGGACCTGGGGCCGATCATCCGCGAGGCTTTCCACATCGCCTCCACCGGTCGTCCCGGGCCGGTGCACATCGATCTACCCAAGGACATCCTGGTGAAGGAGACGGAGCTGGTCTGGCCGGACAAGGTCCAGCTGCGCTCCTACAACCCGAACTACGACGGCCATCCGGGGCAGATCAAGAAAGCCGCCCGCCTCATGGTGCAGGCACACCGGCCGGTCCTCTACGTGGGGGGCGGCGTGATCTCATCCGATGCCCACGCGGAGCTGCTGGAGCTGGCCGAGCTGACCCAGATCCCGGTGACCACCACCCTCATGGGGCTGGGCGCCTTCCCGTCCGAGCACCCGCTCTCGCTCGAGATGCTGGGGATGCACGGGACCTACTACGCCAACATGGCCGTCCACGCCTCGGACGTGCTCGTCGCGATCGGCGCGCGCTTCGACGACCGGGTGACCGGCAAGGTCGAGTTCTTCGCCCCCGAGGCGGAGATCATCCACATCGACATCGATCCCTCGTCGATCTCCAAGAACATCCAGGTCCACGTGCCGATCGTGGGGGATTGCCGTCGGGTGCTGCGCGCCCTCATCGACGCCGTCCGGGAAGAGATGGGCGGCGGGGTCCCCTCCCTGGCCGGGGAGGCGCGCCAGCAGTGGCGGGCCCAGATCGCCCAGTGGCGGGAGAAGCAGCCGCTCCGGTACGAGTGGGACGACACCCTCATCAAGCCCCAGTACGTCATGCAGGAGATCTCCAATCTCACCCGCGGCGAGGCTTACGTGGTGACCGGCGTGGGCCAGCACCAGATGTGGGCGGCGCAGTACTACAAGTTCAAGTACCCGCGGCGGTGGTGCACCTCGGGCGGCCTCGGCACCATGGGCTACGGGCTGCCCACCGCGATGGGGGTGCAGGCGGCGCACCCCGGCAAGCTCGTGGTCAACATCGACGGCGACGGCTCCTTCGCGATGAACAGCCAGGAGCTGGCGACCTGCTTCACCGAGAACCTCCCGGTCAAGACCGTGATCATCAACAATAGCGGGCACGGGATGGTGCGCCAATGGCAGCGGATCATCTACAAGGAGCGCTACTGCGCGATCGACCTGCCGGGCATCCCGGACTGGGTGAAGCTCGCCGAGGCGTACGGCTGCGTCGGCCTCCGGGTCACGAAGCCGAGCGAGCTCGCGCCGGCGATCGAGAAGATGCTCGCGACGCCGGCGCCGGTGATCCTCGACGTGTGCGTCGACAAGGACGAGTGCGTGTTCCCGATGGTGCCGGCCGGCGGCGCCAACACCGACATGATCCTGACGCCGCCGACTCGCGAGGTCCGCGAGAAGGCGGCCAAGTCGCAGACGGGGTTTTGATGAGCAACGGCAACGGCAGCGAGCCGCGCAAGCACACGATCGCGATCCTCGTCGAGAACAAGTTCGGCGTCCTGTCGCGCGTCGCGGGGCTCTTCTCGGCGCGCGGCTACAACATCGAGAGCCTCTCGGTCGGCGAGACGCTGGACCCGGCCGTGTCCCGCATGACGATCGTCGTGCACGGCGACGAGTTCGTGATCGAGCAGGTCACGAAGCAGCTCCACAAGCTGATCGACGTCATCAAGGTCTCGGATCTGACGGACGACAACCACGTGGAGCGCGAGCTCGTGCTGATCCGCGTCAACGCCGAGCCGCAGCACCGCGCGGAGATCCTCCGCACCGCGGACATCTTCCGCGCCAAGGTGGTCGACGTCACGGCCGCGACCTTCGTGCTGGAGGTCACGGGCGAGGAAGGCAAGCTCGACGCGCTCATCGAGCTCCTGAAGCCGATGGGCATTCAGGAGCTCGTGCGCACGGGCAAGGTGGCCATCGCCCGCGGTCCGAAGGCGCGCGCGAAGAAGGTCGAGCCCGTCAAGCGCGCCCGCGTCTCCGACGACCCCCGGGTCGTCGGGTTCGCCGATTAAACGATGATGGACAGAAAGGAAGCCGACTGACATGCCCGCGAAGATCTACTACGACCAGGACGCCGATCTCGGCCTGCTCAAGGGCAAGAAGATCGCGATCATCGGGTACGGCAGCCAGGGCCATGCCCACGCGCTGAACCTCCACGACTCGGGCCAGGACGTCGTGGTCGGGCTCTACAAGGGCTCGAAGAGCTGGGCGAAGGCGGAGAAGGACGGCCTGCGCGTCGCGACCGTGGCGGAAGCGACGGCGATGTCGGACGTCGTCATGATCCTGCTTCCGGACCAGAGTCAACGCGAGGTGTTCGAGAAGGAGATCAAAGGCGGGCTGAGCAAGGGCAAGATGCTCATGTTCGCCCACGGCTTCAACATCCACTTCAACCAGGTGGTGCCGCCGGCCGACGTCGACGTCGCGATGATCGCGCCGAAGGCGCCGGGCCACATCATGCGCGACCTCTTCACGCAGGGTCCGGGCGTTCCCGCGCTCATCGCGGTCTACCAGGACGTCACGGGCAAGGCGAAGGACGTGGCGCTCGCGTACGGCAAGGGCGTCGGCTGCGCGCGCGCGGGCGTGCTCGAGACGACGTTCAAGGAAGAGACCGAAACCGATCTCTTCGGCGAGCAGGCCGCGCTCTGCGGCGGCATCTCGCACCTCATCAAGGCCTCGTACGAGACGCTGGTCGAAGCGGGCTACCAGCCCGAGGTCGCGTACTTCGAGTGCATGCACGAGATGAAGCTGATCGTCGACCTGTTCTACCAGGGCGGCCTCGCGTACATGCGCTACTCGGTCAGCGACACGGCCGAGTACGGCGACTACACGCGCGGCCCCCGGGTCGTGTCCGAGCAGACCAAGGCGGAGATGAAGAAGATCCTCGGCGAGATCCAGTCCGGCCAGTTCGCTCGGGAGTGGGTGCTCGAGAACCAGGCGAACCGTGCCGGGTTCCTCGCCATGCGCCGGCGCGACGCGGAGCACCCGATCGAGGAAGTCGGCAAGCGCCTGCGCGGCATGATGGCCTGGATCAAGCCGCCGCGGATGTAACCATGGCCGGACGTCGAGACTCCGACAAGCCGAGCGACAAGGGCGGCAAGAAGCGCTCGCGGCTGCCGGTCGCGAGCGAGGGCTGGCCGTTCATCCTGGTGCCCGCGGCCATCGCCGCGGGCCTCGCCCTCACGGGGCGGCGCAAGCTGGCGCTGCCGTTCGCGGCCGCCTCGGCCGCGTCGCTCGGGTTCTTCCGCGATCCCGAACGCGAGACGCCGACCCTGCAGCACGCGGTCGTGTCCCCCGCGGACGGCCGCGTCATGGAGATCGCGGACGCCGTGGATCCGTTCGTCGGACCATCCGTGCGCATCGCGATCTTCCTCTCGCCGCTCGACGTGCACGTGAACCGCGCGCCGATCTCGGGGCTCGTGGTCAGCGCGCAGTACACGGCCGGACATTTCGCTGCGGCGTTCCGGCCGGGCATCGAGGAGTCGAACGAGCGGTGCGCGATCCACATCCAGGGTGAGTCGGCGCGGGTGACGGTGGTGCAGATCGCCGGGGTTGCGGCGCGCCGGATCGTCTGTCGCGTGTCGGCGGGCGACAAGATCGAGGCCGGCGAGCGCTTCGGCATGATCCGTTTCGGCTCGCGGACCGACTGCTACGTGCCGCGTGGCACGGACGTGCGCGTGCGGGTGGGCGACCGCGTGGTCGGCGGCGTCACCATCCTCGGAGTCCTGCCGTGAGTGCACGGAACCCCGACGGTCGATGCAGGCCACCTGCGGCGGTCGCGGGCAGGCGGGCCCCGATCCAATGATCAGACGGCATTCCAAAGCCGCGCGCCGGCGGCGGTGGCAGGAGCTCCGCGAGCGGCGCAGTCAGGGCATCTTCCTGCTGCCGAGCCTGCTCACGACCGGGAACCTCTTCTGCGGCTTCTTCGCGATGATCCTGACCGTGCAGGGGCGCTACACCGAAGCGGTGCTGGCGATCTACGTCGCCATGATCATGGACCTGCTCGACGGCCGTGTTGCGCGGCTGATGAAGGCGACGAGCCAGTTCGGCGTCGAGTTCGACTCGCTCGCGGACGTCGTCTCGTTCTGCGTCGCGCCCGGCTTCCTCGTCTACTCGTTCGCGCTCTCACAGCTCGGGCGGCCCGCGTGGTTCGGCGCCTTCCTGTTCGTGATCTGCGGGGCCCTCCGGCTCGCGCGCTTCAACGTGCAGACCGGCAGCGTCGACAAGCGGTACTTCGTCGGGCTCTCGACGCCGGCGGCGGCAGGCGCGGTGGTGTCGACGGTGATGTTCCTCGAGAAGGCCGACCTCCCGCGCTGGCACCTGACGGCGATCGCGGTCGGGACGTATTGCGTGGCGCTGCTGATGGTGTCGACGTTCAAGTACTGGAGCTTCAAGGAGGTCGACGTCGCGCGCCGGCACCCCGCCCAGGCGCTGCTGGTCGTCGTCCTCGGCGTGATGATCGTGGCCACCAACCACGAGCTGTTCCTGTTCCTCATCTTCCTTGGCTATGCGCTGTCCGGACCCGTCCGGCGGCTGATCGTCGGGCGCGCGCCGGTCGTGGCACCGGCCGAGCCGGCGCATTCCGAGCGACCGTAAACGCGAGAGGAGTCTTCCCATGGATCGGGTGATCATCTTCGACACGACGCTGCGGGACGGCGAGCAGTCGCCCGGGTTCTCCATGAACACGATGGAGAAGCTGGAAATGGCGCGCCAGCTCGCGCGTCTGAACGTCGACGTCATCGAGGCCGGCTTCCCGATCTCCTCCGAGGAGGACTTCGAAGCGACGCGCGAGGTCGCGAAGCAGGTGGGCACGCTCGAGGGCGCGCCGATCATCTGCGGCCTGTCCCGCGTCGGGCTCGGGGACATCGACCGCTGCTGGGAGGCCGTGAAGTACGCGCGCCGCTCGCGCATCCACACCTTCGTCGCGACCTCCGACATCCACCTGAAGTACAAGCTGCGCAAGTCGCGCGCGGAGGTCCTCAAGGCGTCGGTGGAGGCGGTGCGGCACGCGCGGGAGTACTGCGAGGACGTCGAGTTCTCGCCCGAAGACGCGTCGCGCTCGGACTTCGACTACATGTGCGACGTCCTCTCGGCGGTCATCGACGCCGGCGCCCGGACGATCAACATCCCCGACACCGTCGGCTACGCGGTGCCCAAGGAGTGGGGCGAGCGGATCGCGAGCATCCGCGAGAAGGTGCAGGGCATCGAGAAGGCCGTCGTCTCGGTGCACTGCCACAACGACCTCGGTCAGGCCGTCGCGAACTCGCTCTGGGCCCTGATGCACGGGGCGCGGCAGGTGGAGTGCACCATCAACGGCATCGGCGAGCGCGCCGGCAACGCGTCGCTCGAGGAGATCGTGATGGCGCTCCGCACGCGGAAGGACTTCTTCGGCGTCGAGACGCAGGTCCGGACGCAGGAGCTGTTCCGGACGTCGCGCCTGCTCTCCCACATCACCGGCGTCCACGTCCAGCCGAACAAGGCCATCGTCGGTGAGAACGCCTTCGCGCACGAGGCCGGGATCCACCAGGACGGCGTGCTCAAGGAGAAGCTCACCTACGAGATCATGAAGCCCGAGGACATCGGGCGCGCCTCGAACAAGCTGGTGATGGGCAAGCACTCCGGCCGTCATGCGCTGGCGGCGCGGCTCAAGGATCTCGGCTTCGACCTCGCGGGCGGCGACCTCGACCGCGCGTTCACGAAGTTCAAGGACCTCGCGGACCGGAAGAAGGAAGTCTTCGACGAGGACCTGATCGCGATCGTCACGGACGACGCGACGCAGATGCAGGAGACGTACGCGCTCGAATACCTGCACGTGATCAGCGGCACGGGGATCATTCCGTCCGCGACCGTGAAGCTGAAGAAGGAAGGTCAGAGCTTCCAGGACTCGGCGGTGGGCGACGGCCCGGTGGACGCGGTCCTGGTGGCGATCGACGCGATCACGGGGATGAAGGGGCGCCTGCAAGACTACGCGCTGCGCGCCGCGACCTCCGGCAAGGACGCCATCGGCGAAGTCTCCGTCAAGGTCGACTTCGACGGGACGATCGTCAGCGGCAAGGGGGCCTCGACCGACGTGATCGAAGCGAGCGCCCGCGCGTACCTCTCCGCGCTGAATCGCCTCATGCAGACGACCAGCGGCAAGCGGCTCAAGGAAGTCGGACCGTAGGACGACAAGGGGGACCCTCACGTGGCGAGCTACAGGATCGCGGTCCTTCCGGGCGACGGCATCGGGCAGGAGGTGACGCCCGAGGCGATGCGCGTCCTCGAGACGGTCGGCAAGCGCACGGGAACCTCGTTCGAGTTCGAGCAGGCGCTGGTCGGCGGGTCGGCGATCGACGCGACGGGCGAGCCGCTGCCGCCGGCCACGCTCGACCTCTGCCGGCGCGCGAATGCCATCCTGTTCGGCGCGGTAGGCGGTCCGAAGTGGGACGATATCGCGACCGAGAAGCGGCCCGAGCGCGGGCTGCTCGCCATCCGCAAGGAGCTCGACCTCTACGCGAACCTGCGCCCGGCGAAGTGCTTCCCGATGCTGGTCGACGCCTCGCCGCTCAAGCGCTCGGTCGTCGAGGGCACCGACCTGATGGTCATCCGCGAGCTGACCGGCGGTCTCTACTACGGTGAGCCCCGCGGGGTCGAGCGCTTCGCCGACGGCGGCGCGCGCGCCATCAACACCATGTCCTACACGTCCCGCGAGATCGAGCGCGTGGTCCGCATGGGGTTCGAGGTCGCGCGCAAGCGGCGGAAGAAGCTGACGTCCGTCGACAAGTCGAACGTGCTCGTGGTCTCGCAGCTCTGGCGCGAGATCGCGAACCGCCTCGCGAAGGACTATCCGGACGTGAGCCTCGAGCACGTGCTCGTCGACAACTGCGCGATGGCCCTGGTCCACAAGCCGACGCAGTTCGACACCATCGTGACCGAGAACACGTTCGGCGACATCCTGTCGGACGAGGCGGCGATCCTCGCCGGGTCGATGGGCATGCTGCCGTCGGCCTCGATCGGCGGCACCGTCGGCCTCTACGAGCCCGTGCACGGCACCGCGCCCGACATCGCGGGCAAGGGGCTCGCCAACCCGATCGCCGCAATCCTTTCGGCGGCCATGCTGCTGCGCTACTCTTTGAACATGGGCTCGGACGCCGATCGCATCGAGCGCGCCGTGCTCGACGTGCTCGCCGCGGGGCATCGCACGGCCGACATCGCTTCGTCCGGAGAGAAGAAGATCGGGACGAAGGAGATGGGCGACCTCGTCGTGCGCGCCGTGGAGGCGCAGTCCTAGTGGCACCGGGTGTGACCGTCGCCGTCGTCGGCGCGACCGGCGCGGCCGGCCAGACGACGCTCCGCATCCTCGAAGAACGGAAGTTCCCGGTCCGCGAGCTCCGCTGCTTCGCTTCCGAGCGCTCCGTCGGCAAGACCGTGACCTTCGCCGGCGAGGAGGTGCCGATCCGGAGGCTCGAGCCGTCGGCGTTCACGGGCATCGACATCGCCTTCTGCTCGGCGGGCACCGCGCAGTCGAAGGAATGGTCGCCCCAGCTGGTTTCCGCGGGCGCCGTCGTCGTCGACAAGTCGAACGCGTTCCGCATGGATCCCGCGGTCCCGCTCGTCGTGCCGGAGATCAATCCGCACGCGGCGAAGCGGCACCAGGGCATCCTCGCGTGCCCGAACTGCACGACGATCATCACGGTGATGCCGCTCAAGCCGCTGCACGATGCCGCGCGTCTCCGGCGCGTGATCGCGGTGAGCTACCAGTCGGTCTCCGGCGCCGGCGTGAACGGCATCGCCGACCTGCGTGAGCAGACGCTCGCGTGGGCGCGCGGCGAGTCGCTCGAGGCGAAGCACTTCGCGCACCCGATCGCCTTCAACCTGATCCCGGCGATCGACGCCTTCCAGCCGGACGGCTACACGGGCGAAGAGTGGAAGCTCGTCAACGAGACGCGGAAGATCCTCGAAGAGCCGGACCTCCCCGTGATGCCGACGACGGTGCGCGTCCCGGTGTTCACGTGCCATTCGATCGCGGTCACCGCGGAGACGGAGCGGAAGGTCGAGGTGGCCGAGGCGCGCACGCTGTTCGAGCGCTTCCCCGGGCTCACGCTCTGGGACGAGCCGGCGGAGAAGCGGTATCCGATGCCGGTCCTGGTCGAGGGCCAGGACGACTGCTACGTGGGCCGCGTGCGCGAGGATCTCTCGCACCCGCGCGGTCTCAGCTTCTGGGTCGTGGGCGACCAGCTGCGCAAGGGAGCGGCGACCAACGCCGTCCAGATCGCCGAGCTGCTGCTCGGGTAGGCGGGAAGCGCCGACCCGGCGCGACGAGGGGGTCCGATGAGGCTCCGTCGCTACTACTACCATCACGTGAAGCCCCACCAGCGGTTCCACATCGCCGTGTTCCTGACGATCATCGCGGTCGCGTGGATCGCCGTGCCCGGCGTCGCGCGCTTCGTCGAGACGATCGGCAGCTACAACCCGGCGGGGTACGAGCCCAAGGACGGCGAGCGGGCGGAATGGCTCGCGAAGCGCGATCCGAATCCGTTCGGCTACCTGACGTGGGAGAACCTCCTGAAGATCGCGCTGTTCATCTTCGTCGGGCTCGCGTGGCTGGCGGTCGCGCCGACGTTGCAGCGACCCGGTCGCTCGCTCCGCCGATAACGTCGCCGCTCCGGACGTTCCGGCTCGTGCTGTCGTACGACGGCACCGGCTATGCCGGCTGGCAATCGCAGCCGGATCCGCCGACCATCCAGGCCCTGCTCACGCGCGAAGCGCGGCGGCTCTGCGGCGAGGACGCGCGCGTGACCGGCGCCTCGCGCACCGACGCCGGCGTCCACGCGCTCAGACAGACGGTCTCGCTCACCACGACATCCCCGCTGCCGCCGGCGGCGATTCTCGGCGCGCTCAACGCCGCGCTGCCGCCCGACATCCGCGTCCGCGACGTCCGCGAGGCCGCGCCCGGGTTCCACGCCCGCTTCGCCGCGCGCGGCAAGCGCTACCTCTACCTGATCGACAACGCCCGCGTCGGCTCGCCGTTGCTCCGCCGCGTCGCGTGGCACGTCCCGGTGCGCCTCGAGATCGAACGGATGCGTGCCGGGCTCGCCGCACTGCGCGGCCGCCACGATTTCTCGGCGTTCCGCGCCGCCGCGGGACGCGAGCAGGCGCCGGTGTGCACGGTCCGCGCGCTGCACGTCTTTCGTCGTGCCGACCGCGTCGCGCTCCTGATCTCCGCCGACCGCTATCTGCATCACATGGTGCGCACGATCGTCGGCAGCGCGGTCGAGATCGGCCGCGGCGCCAAGAGCCCGGAGTGGCTGGCGGAAGTCCTGGCAGGCGGAGACCGCAGGCGCGCGGGCCCGACGGCCCCGGCGCACGGCCTGACGCTGGTCCGGGTGACCTATTGAGGTCAGGGGGAGCGCTGCGCTGCTCCCCCCGAACCCCCCATCGCTCGGCGGCGCTCGGTCATGTGATCCGTCGCAGCGCACTTACGGCGTGGTCGGCTCAGGCAGCGGCGGCAAAGCCGCCGCTCGAACCGCGTACAATCAGCCCGTGAGGACGTTTTTCCGTCTCAAGGGCGAGCGCGTCGAAGAAATCACTGCGGAAGTCGTCCGTGAGCAGCCGCTGACGGTCTACGTCAACGGCGAGCGCTTTCTGACCTTGCTCTGCTCGCCGATGCAGCTCGACGCGCTCGTGATCGGCTACCTCTGGATGGAGAAGATCATCGGTGGCCTCGAGGAGATCCGGTCCCTGGAGATCTCGGTGGTCGACGGCCGCGCCGACGTCGTCCTCACCGAGCCCGTGACGCTGCCGACCGAGCGCATCCTGACCTCGGGGTGCGGCGGCGGCATCACCTTCCGCATCGACCATCGGCTGTTTCCGCGGCTCGAGTCTTCGCTGCGCGTGGCGCCGGCGGCGCTCGCGGCGCAGATGAAGGAGCTCGCCGCAGCCGCTGTCCACTACCGGGTCTCACGCGGCATTCACGGCGCCGCGCTGTCCGACGGTGCGCGTCTGCTCGTCGTCGCCGAGGACGTCGGCCGGCACAACGCCGTCGACAAGGTGAAGGGCGAGGCGATGAAGCAGGACATCGCGACGGTCGACCGGATCTTGCTGTCGACCGGCCGGATCTCGTCCGAGATGCTCCTGAAGGCAGCGCGCATGGGGGTGCCCGTCGTGGCATCGCGGACGTCGCCGACCGAGATGGCGGTCGCGCTCGCGGAGCAGCTCGGCGTCACCGTCTGCGGCTACGTACGCCCGGACGGCCTGAACCTCTACGCGGGCCACGCCGTCGATCTGGCGGTGGAGCCGGTTTCCCGTCATGGCTGAGCCCGGCGACAGCCCGCAAGACAAGGCCTATCGCGTCGGCTTCAAGCGGTCGAAGCGCGAGGACTATGCGGTCGACATGCTGCAGCGGGCGCGGGGGAACCTCGAGGACCCCGATCAGGTGGACCGGATCCTTCGAGATATCGGCCGGTACTATAACGCCATCGCCGATCAGCCGATCGTGTCGCTCGAAGAGCGGCGGCAGATCGTGGAGTCGCTCCGCGCCGGCCGGACCGCGGAGGCCGCCGCACTACTCGACGCCTGTCTGGGCCGTTACCAGGTCCAGGAGGATGATTCCTAGCCTCTTTAGGTGGCCTCGATGCGGCTTGACCGTGACGGTCTGACCGCTGTAGCATTTCCCAACTTTTCAATGGTCTTACATCCAGTTCCGGGGAGGTCTGACCATGTCCCTTGGGTTTACGGAATCCCTGCAGCAGAACCGCTTCATCGTCGTTTCCGCCGATCCCGACACGCGCCGCGTTCGTCTCCGATCGGCGGCTGACGTCTGTCGCGACCTGTCATGCGGCGACGGCACGATCGTCGTGACCGAGGACGGTCGCGGCGACGATCTCAAGGCACTGAACGCCGGGGACATCGTCCGCGTCACGTCGACGCCGGGCCGCCCCCCCGAGATCGTCGTCGTCCGGCGCGTGTGGGACGAGCTGTCGAGTCCGGAGTTCTGATGCGGCCCCCTGCGATCGCGCTCTGCGCCAGGCAGCGTCACGGAATCGCCCACGAAGGAGGTTCACGATGAGTCTGTCCCGACGCGACGTGCTGAAGTTCGGCGGCGCCACCGCCGCGGGAGTCGCGGCCGGCAGCCGGCTCGACCTCGCGCCCGTGGAGGCCGCGGCGACGGATCTGAAGATCAAGACCGCGAAAGTGTCGCGCAGCGTCTGTCCGTACTGCGCCGTCGGCTGCGGGCAGCTCGTCTACTCGAAAGACAACCGGATCATCGACATCGAGGGCGACCCGGACACGCCGCACACGCTCGGCAAGCTCTGCCCGAAGGGCGCGGCCACCATCCAGCTCTCCAACAACAAGCTCCGCCCGACGAAGGCGCTGTATCGCGCGGCCGGCTCGGACAAGTGGGAAGAGAAGCCGCTCGACTGGATGTACGCCGAGATCTCCAAGCGCTACTACGAGACGCGCGAGAAGCACTTCATCGAGAAGGAGAAGACGAAAGACGGCGCCGACATCACCGTCAATCGTCTGGAGGCGATCGCCTCCCTCGGCTCGGCGTGCATCGACAACGAGGAGGCGTACCTCCTCACGAAGTTCAACCGCTCCCTGGGCATCGTCTACCACGAGCATCAGGCCAGGGTCTGACACTCCGCCACGGTCCCAGCTTTGGGGACCACGTTCGGGCGGGGCGCGATGACCACGAACCTGATCGACATCCAGAACGCGGATGTCATCATGGCGACGTCGAACATGGCCGAGAATCACCCCGTCGGCTTCCAGTGGGTGATGAAGGCCAAGGAGCGCGGCGCCAAGCTGATCCACGTCGACCCGCGCTTCACGCGGACCAGCGCCGCCGCCGACATGCACGTCCCGCTGCGCTCGGGGACGAACATCGTCTTCTTCGGCGGCCTGATCCGGTACGCGATCGAGTCGAACCTCTACTTCAAGGATTACGTCGTCAGCTACACGAACGCGTCGTTCCTCATCGATCCCGCGTTCAAGACGCCGACCGACCTCGGGGGCCTCTTCACCGGGTTCGACGACGCCAAGCGGAGCTACGACCGGAGCTCCTGGAAGTACCAGC
>DASYUQ010000081.1 GCA_036001065.1 Candidatus Methylomirabilota bacterium | reverse complement strand
GCGGTGTTCAGGAGATGGTTCGACCGCAGCCAGCGTCTCTATAGGAGGACGTGGGTGCGCACGTACCCACGCTGGCCACGGCCGCTACCGACGCCGCGTTTCCGCACATTCCTCGCCAAAAGAATTTCGGATCGGGGCTAGCCCACCCGCGCCGAGAAGCGGCGCAGGTCGGCCTTCGCGCGGCGGCCCTCGGCCTCGATGCCGAAGCCGGAGGACTCCACCAGCCGTTCCGTCTCGCGGTTGGGATGGCAGCCGCCCGAGAGCCGCGTCCACAATGGCTGGATGAAATCCTGCCAACGGGCCTTCCACCGCCGCGTCGAGCGCACGTGCTCGAGCATCCGCAGCGCCCCTCCGGGTTTCAGGATTCGCCGGACCTCGGCCAGCCCCCGGCGCGGGTCGGGCACGCTGCAGAAGACGAGGCCGCTGACGACCGTGTCGAAGGCCCGGTCGCGGAACGGCAGCGCCTCGGCGCGGCCCTGGACCAGCGGGACGCGCGGCGCCCGGCCCCGGGCGCGCCGGAGCGAGTCCCAGGCGGGATCGAGCCCGATCACGCGCGCCTCGGGAGGGAAGAGCGGCAGGTTGCGCCCCGTGCCACAGCCCAGATCGAGCGTCCGTCCGCGCGCGCCGGCCGTCAGCCACCGCCGCCAGCGCGCGAGCCCGAGGCGCTCGTAGACGGCACAGAGCGCATCGTAGAGCCAGGGGATCTGCTCGAGGCCGCGCACGGGCGTCAGGCGCCGGACGGGAAGAGGACGAGGGCGCCCGTATAGTTGTGGAAGAAGTTGCGGCGCCCGATGGGCGCGAACTCGCCGTTGCCGAAGAAGCCGACGAGCGGGAACTCCCCCAGGCAGGTGCGGATCAGCTTCACGTCGTGGTCGGGGACGCCGTAGAGCCCCTGACCGCGGCCGGCGCAGTCGAAGTAGCACCCGAAGGCCGGGCGCCGGCCGCCCAGCGCTCTGGCCACGCCCTCCAGCGTCACCCGAAGATCCTCGCGCGAGGACTCCGCGTCGCGGATGTGGAACTGGATCGTCTGGCCCACCTTCACCGGCTCGGCCACGGCAACGGCGCCGCTCTCGGGATCAGCCCCGACAAGGTTGCGGACCAGGAAGTCGCCACGCTCGAGCGGCGACTTCGTCGGATCCATCGCCAGGCCCGCGAAGATCCCGGCGCGCTGCACGCGCGGGGGGCCGTCCGGCAGCGAGTGGATGGCCTCCTTGAGGACCTCCAACGCCGGGCGGCTGCCGATCTCCATCACCACGTTGCCGTCCGCGCGGGTGATGACGTACGGCTCGCCGATGGGCGCGCAGCCCTGGGCGACGCCGATAATAGGGCGCGGGCCCGACAGCGCGACGCCGGCCAGGCCGCCGCGCGCCGGATCGGTGTTGTAGAGCTCGAAGAGCGGCGTGCCGGCGGCGACGGCGCCGATGACCGGGACGAAGCCGAGCTCAGTCTGCATGCCATCGAGCAGCCCGCGCGGGCTCAGCCCCGCCACGTCGGGGAGCACCAGCAGGCAGCCGCCCTCGGCGAGAGTGGTGCCCACCTGCCGGGCCACCTCGGCGCCGACGCCGGGGCCGGCCTCGGCCTGATCCTCGACGAGGAACGGTGTGGCCACCAGGCGCTCGTCGCTCACCGCGAGCACGGCGACGGCCGACTCGCCTTCGATCTCCCGGCGCTCGGTGAGCACGCCGGCACCGCTGCAGCCGACGACGACGCGCGCGCCCGTGACTCGGCGGACGGCGTGGAGCATCTCGTGGGCGGCGGCGTGGGTGTCGCCGGTGGCGAAGACCAGCACCAGGTCGGCATGATCGGTGCCCGCGCGCGCGAGCGCCTCCAGCGAGGCATCGAGCGCCGCGTCCGCGGGCGATCGGCCGACCGCCAACCCGGAGCCGGCGGTCCCCAGCGCGCGCTCAGTCGCCAAGGTCCCCCAGTCGGGCGACGCGGGCGCCAGCCTCCTTCATGGCGGCCAGGGCGCGCTGGCCGTCGCCGGGCGCCACGTCCACCGGGCGGATCGCGTCCTCCAGCACCACGACCTCGAAGCCTTCCTTGAGCGCGTCGAGCGCCGTCGCCTTCACGCAGTAGTCGGTGGCCAGGCCGCCGACGAACAGTCGCCCGACGCCCCGCTCGCCGAGGGCTGCGGCGAACGGCAGGCCGTCGGCGGTCTCGGCCTGGAAGCAGGAGTACGCGTCCTCGGCGGGGTCCATGCCCTTCGAGACGACCTCGGTGGCGGCCGGCAGGACCAGGCCCGGATGGAACTCCGCCCCCGGCGTCCCTTGGACGCAGTGCGGCGGCCAGGCACCGCCATACGCCTGGAAGTGCTTGGTCTTCGCGGGATGCCAGTCGCGCGACGCGAAGACGGGGGCGCCCCATCGCGCGAAACGCTCGGCGTACCGGTTCAGCACGGGTACGACGTCGTCGCCGCCGGGCACGGCCAGCGAGCCGCCGGGGCAGAAGTCGTTCTGGACGTCCACGATCACGAGGGCGTCGCGTGCGGGATCGATGGTGAAGGCCATGGCGGCACCTCCCCTAGGGCCCGGATCGTACCATGGCCGACCGAAGATGATAAAATCGCCGGCGTTTTCGGGATGCAGACCCGCGCGCACGCGCACGAAGGAGGAGATCATGAAGCGCATCGTCGCTCTCACCACCGTCCTCGCGCTGGTGCTCGGCGCCGGGCTCTACGCCGTCGCCCAGCAGCCGTACCAGTTAACGCCCATGGACGAGGCCAAGCGCGACCGCGCCGTCTCCGTCGCGGGCGGCCGGTACCACGTGCTGCCGGCGACGCTGGAGACCACACAGTGGGGCTGGCTCGATCCCAAGGAGAAGCCCAAGCTCGCCATCAACTCCGGCGACACGGTGGCGGTCGAGACCATGATGCACGCCCACAACGCCATCCAGCCGGGCACCACGATGGACGACCTCGTCAAGCTCCGGCTGGCCAACCCGGGCGGCGGCCCGCACTCGGTGACGGGCCCCATCTACGTCAACGGCGCCGAGCCCGGCGACGTGATGGAGGTGCGGATCAAGAAGATCGTTCCCAAGGCCTTTGGCACCAACTTCCACCTGCCCGGTAAGCAGTTCCCCGCGGTCGGCCTGCTGGCACCCGAGTTCCCCGACGGCTTCGTCCGCTACTTCTACCTGGACTGGGAGAAGCGGCAGGCCGAGTTCAAGCCCGGCGTCGTGATCGATCTCCAACCCTTCCCCGGCATCCTGGCCGTAGGCGTCGATCCGAACGAGCCGGCCGCCAAGGCCGGGCCGGCCATCAAGGACGCCAAGGGGCGGACCAGCACGCTGCGCCCGTGGAAGAACTCGTCCAACATGGACCTGAACGAGCTGCAGGAGGGCACGACCCTTTTCGTCCCGATCTTCCTCAAGGGCGGGCTCATCTGGGTCGGGGACGCTCACTGCCGCCAGGGCAACGGCGAGGTCAACCTCACCGGGCTGGAGTGCGCCTTCCGGGAGATCGTGATCCAGCCCATCGTGCGGAAGGACATGAAGCTCGAGTGGCCGCGCATGGAGAACACCACCCACTGGGTCATGATGGGCTTCGACGAGAGCCTGGACGAGGCCATGAAGATCGCCACCCGCGAGACGGTGAAGTTCCTGACCGAGCAGAAGATGGTGCCGATGAGCCGCGACGAGGCCTACGCGCTCACCTCGATGGTCGGCGACTGCCGCGTCACCCAGGTGGTGGACATCCGCAAGGGCATCCACTGCATGATCCCCAAGTCGATCTTCGTCAAGAAGTAGCGTTGCTGCTGCCGCTCCTCGTGGCGGCGACGCTCTCCGTCGCCGCCACGACGACCGATCTCCGCGATCTCGTCGCCGCCGTCGGCGGCGACCGCGTGAGGGTCGAGAGCCTCACCGATCCCCGGCAGGACCCCCACGCGCGGGAGATCCACCCGCGCCAGCTCGCGCTCCTCCGATCGGCCGACCTGCTCGTGCGCGTGGGCCTCGATCACGAGCCCTGGCTGGCCCGCGCCCTCAAGTCGGTGGCGCCGCCCGCCCACGACCTCGATTGCTCCAGGGCGGTGGCGCTCCTGGCCACCGAGACGCCGCGCCTGCGGGCGGACAGCCGCCCGCACGTCCACGCCTTCGGCAACACCCATTACTGGCTCGACCCCGAGAACGCGCGCCCGATCACGGCGGGCATCCTGGAGGCTCTGGTCCGGCTGGCCCCGGCCGAGCGCGCGGCCTTCGAGGCCAACCGCGCGCGGTTCCTGGCGCGCCTGGACGCCGGCCTGGCGCGCTGGAAGGAGCGCCTGCGCCCGTACGCGGGCAGCCGCGTCGTCGTCGTCCACGACACCTGGCCCTACTTCGCGCGCCGCTTCGAGCTGACCGTGGCGGCGGCGGTCGAGGAGAAGCCCGGCGTGCCGCCCTCGCCGGCCTACCTCGGCCAGCTCATGGAGCGGATGAAGGCGACGGGCGTGCGCGTCCTCGTCGCCGAGCCCGGCGCTCCCGCCGCCCTCCTGCGCCGCATCGCCGCCGGCACCGGGGCGCGCGTCGTGACGCTGGCGCCGTCGGTCGGCAGCGATCCCGAGGCGACCGACTACCTCGCCCTGTTCGACGTGAACGTGCAGCGTCTGGCGGCGGCGCTGGCCGGTCGCTGATGCTCGAGCTGCTCTGGCTCCCCTTCCTGGCCTGCCTGGTGCTGACCGGGATCCACGCCTATCTCGGCCTGCACGTGCTGGCGCGGGGGGTCATCTTCGTGGACCTGGCACTCGCCCAGGTCGCCGCGCTCGGCGCCACCGCGGCGCTGCTGGCGGGCCACGCAGCCCAGAGCGATGCCGCCTACTACTACTCGCTGGCCTTCACGGCGACCGGCGCCGCGCTCTTCGCGCTCACCCGCGAGCGCCGCGGTGTGGTGCCGCAAGAGGCGATCATCGGGATCGTCTACGCCGTCGCCGCGTCGCTCACGGTGCTCGTCCTCGACCGCGTGCCCCAGGGCGGTGAGCAGATCAAGCAGCTCCTCGTCGGCAGCATCCTGAACGTCACCGGCGACGAGGTCGCGCGCGTGGCCACGCTCTACGCGATGGTCGGACTGGCCCACTGGCTCTGCCGCAGGCCGCTGCTGGCGATCTCGCTCGGCGGCGCCCCGCCGCGGGCACGGCTCTGGGACTTCCTCTTCTACTTCACCTTCGGCCTGGTCGTGACCAGCTCGGTCCGGATGGCCGGCGTGCTCCTGGTGTTCTCCTACCTCATCGTGCCCGCCGTGGCCGGTGCCTGGCTGGCGCCGAGGCTCGGCGGCCGTCTGGCCATCGGCTGGGCGGTCGGCTTCGTCGTCAGCGTCGTCGGGCTCAGCCTCTCGTACCTCTGGGATCTGCCCACAGGCGCAACGATCGTCGCTACCTTCGGGGCCGTCCTCGCGGCTGTCGCTCTGGCCCGGGGGTCGTGGGCCCTCGTCGCCCGCCTCAGGCGCGAGGGCGCCCGCGCCGGCGCGGGGCTGCTCGTCGTGCTGGGTGTGCTCGTGGCGCTGGCGGGGCTCGCGCTGGCGCTCGTTCCCCGCGCCGATCACCTCTGGCTCGACACCCTCGAGCGCGTCGCGCCCGCCGTCCAGGCCGCGTTCCTCACGCGCTCCGAGCGCGGTGTCGCCGCCGACAGCCGCGCGGCGATCGCCCGTGGCGCCGGTGAGCTCGCGCGCCTGCGGGCGCTCCAGGCGGACGTCCAGTGGGGCACGCGCGATCTCGGCCCGGAGGAGCGCGAGCGCCTGCGCCAGTTCCTGGCCAGCCGCGACGAGATCGTGGCCGGCGATCGCCTCGTGCTGAAGACGCTTCGGCAGAGAGCGCGCGAGCGCCAGCGCTACGGGCTGGGGCTGCCGCTGGCGCTGGCGGGAGCGGCGCTGATCGTGGCCGGTGTCCGCCTGAGCCGCGGCTAGGAGACTCGGAGGGGGGCTTCGCCCCCCTTCGAAACCTCCCCCCAGGAAGAGATTGCGCCGGCAAAGCCGGCGCTCGGACAGGCTCCTAGAACATCCCGGGCACAGGTTGGGAACCCGGCTGCAGGGTCCCTTACCCGCTCGGCTTCCGCTCGCTCACCTGGATGTCGTTGACGATGCTCCGGACCCCATTCACCCGGTTAGCCAAATCCTCGGCCCGAGCCTTCTGCTCGGCTGAATCCACCGAGCCGGTCAAGTAGACCGTCCCATTGACGGTCTTCACGCCCACGCGCGTGAGATTGGCCGCTTTGTCAGCGACGAGCTTGGCCTTTACCGAGGCCGTGATGGTCTGGTCGTCCACGAATCGGCCGGCGCTCCGCCCGGTCATGGACTGGCACCCGCTGAGGAACGAGAGGATCACCAAGGACACGACGATCGTGCTGAGGAACCGCATGGTGGGCATGTCACATACCTCCCCGAACAGTGCCTTGCGGCAAACCGGGTGCCAGAACCTCGTCGGGGCGCCTGTCGAATTGCCGAGAAGTCGCCTCGCCAGTTCCGCCGCGCACGCGTCGGCCACCTCGGTCAGCTTCACCTTGAGCAGGCTACCGGAATTGGCCTTCAGCTGGTCCAGGGTTGGACTCGACGCCGGGGATGTCGGTCTCTTCGACCTCGAATTTCACCCTGACTTGGCGCAATGTCCGCGGGACGGCCGTCGCGCTGGCGCGTCAGCAACATCCCGAGCGAGGCGGCCACCGCACTCGCGGCGCCGCCCCGGCTTCCTACCGCAGAAACGCGCGGAGGCCGGTGACGGCGACCAGGTCGCGGTAGCGCAGCTTGAAGTGCTCCCAGAAGCGGTGCATCTCGCGGTACTCCTGCAGGCGGTCGAAGAGGATCAGGTCCACGGCGGCGCTGTCGATCCAGTCCACGTCCGTCTTGTAGCCCACCACCATGGAGACCGCGGTGGCGGCGATGAACTTCGAGATCCGCGCCGGGGGGACGTTGATGGTCGCGCAGCTCCCGAAATGGACGACCCAGTTGGCGAACCCCTCGCCCATGTACTGCGAGAGCTTCTCGATCTCCACCGGGGCCTGATCGAGGACGAGCTCGCCCGGGCGGCCATGACAGGAGAGGTAGAGGATGCCGTAGCCCCGGCGATTCTTGAACTTCCCGAGATTGAACTTCAGCTCTTCCTCGGTGTTGCAGGTGAGGTAGCTGAACTTCAGCTCGTCCACGCGGGAGGCCAGCTCGAGCAGCGGCACCACGCTCAGCCGGCTCTCGATGTTGCCGTCCCAGAGCGACTCCACGCAGGCGATGTTCTTCTTGTGGCTCCTGGCCCGTCCCATCGTCAGCGCTTCGCCGGCGCCGCCACTCCCAGCTCCGCGAGGCTCGACGCGAACGCCGCCACCACGTCCTTCATGTCCGCCGGGGTCAGCGTACCCATGTTGGAGACGCGGAAGGCGTAGGTGCGGATGTCACCCTGCCCCGCGTAGATGATGTAGCCGCGCCGCTTCATGGCGTCGTGCAGCGGGTCGTAGGCGAGCCCCGGCAGGAGCCGGAACGTGGTGAGGATGCTCGAGCGCGCGCCCGGAGCGACGAGGACCTCGAAGCCCAGCCCGGCCATGCCCTCGCGGAGCACGCGCGCGTTCTCCGCATAGCGGGCGATGCGGGTCGCCACGCCCTCGCGCTCGAGCTCTACCAGCGCCTGCTCCATGGCGTGCAGCACCTGGACGGCGGGGGTAAAGGGCGTGTTGTCCTGCTCCTGGGTCGCCCACTGGTTGTGGAGATCGAGGTAGACGCTCCGCGGCGCCCGGCCGTGCAGCGCCTTCACCGCGCTCCGCCGCGCCAGCACGAACGACACGCCGGGGATGCCCTGCAGGCACTTGTTGGCGCTGGCCATCACGAAGTCGATGCCGTCCTGGGTGACGTCGAGGGGCTCGCCGAAGAGCGAGCTCATCGCGTCCACCACCAGCCGCCGTCCCTGCTCGGCCGCCACCCGCGCCACCTCGCCGACCGGGTTCAGGAGCCCCGTCGTCGTCTCGTGGTGCACCAGCGCGACGTGGCTGATCTCGTGATGGGCGACCAGCGCGCGCTCCACATCGCGGGGCGCGACCGGGGTCACGTAGTCGTAGGTGAGGGCTTCGGTGCGGATGGCGTGCGCACGCGCGATGCGGAGCATGCGGTCGCCGTAGACGCCGTTGTTGACGACGAGCAGGGCCCGCTCCGGCGGCACCACCGAGCAGATCGCGGCCTCGACGGCGGCCGTCCCCGACCCGGCGAAGAGCACCGCGGTCCAGTCCTGAGCCCCTCCGACCAGACGCGCCAGGCGCTCCCGGCAACTCCGCATCATGTTGAAGAACTCCGGCTCCCGATGACAGAGGTCCGGCATCACCAGCGCCTGGCGCACGCTCGGCGAGGTGTTGGCGGGGCCCGGATTCAGCAGGATCCACTCTCTATCGGCCATCGACGACACGGCTCCTCGAGTGCGTCACCGGACTGTTGGCTATCATAGCGTGGAACCCCGCCCGGGCCGGAATCTTGGGGAATCCCACCCGTTGCGCCGGGCAAATGGCCGTCGCTACAGGTAATACAGCATCCAGTAGACGAGCACGCCGGTCAGGGAGACGTAAAGCCAGATGGGGAGCGTCCAGCGGGCGATCCTCACGTGGCGCGCGAGCTTGAGGGTGAGGCCGCGGTAGATCGTCGTGAGGGCCAGCGGCACGATGGCGGCGGCCAGCAGGATGTGGGAGATCAGGAGGGCGAAGTAGAGGGGGCGGATCCAGCCCGGGCCAGTGAAGGGCCGCGAGCCCGCGTAGTAGTGGTAGATCACGTAGGAGATCAGGAAGAGCGTGGAGACGCCGAACGCGGTCAGCATGCACGTGAGGTGCGCCGTCACCTGGCGCCGCCGGATGAAGACGTAGCCGGTGGCCAGCAACACCGCGCTGGTGCCGTTCAGGACGGCGTTGAGCGCGGGCAGCGCCGAGACGTCACGCGCTCCACTCACCGGCCGCCCGCCCCCCAGCAGCAGCACGCCCACGGCGATCACCACGGCGGCCGAGACGACCCCGATCGCCGAGAGCGCCGCCCGCTCTCTCATCGCCGGCCGTGGAACTCCGCGCCGAAGGTCTCGAGGCCGCGCAGCAGCGCCAGCGGTGCGGCCTGCCCCAGGCCGCAGAGCGAGGCGAGCTGGATCGCCTCGGCGAGGCTTGTCACCCGCGCCTCGGCCTCGGGCGACTCCCGCAGCTCGTCGACGCGGGCTCGAGGATCGCGTGGCGCGCGCAGGCCACACCCACCTGCCCGAAGCCGTCGCGCCCCTCCCCCGCGCTGAGCATCGAGCGCGTGAGGTCGAGCACAGCGGCGCGGATGCGCGTGACGTCGGGATGGGTGGTGCTGACGCTCATGCCCTCGCGCGCCGGAAGGTGGCAGGCGGCGGACGCGCCACGCTGGCCCTCGACGTGCACGAGGCACGTGCGACAGGCGCCCAGCGGGGGACGGTCGGGGTCCTTGCAGAGCTGGGGCAGCGGGATGCCCAGCGCGTTGACGGCGTCGAGTACCGTGGCGCCCGCGGCAACCTCCACCGCGCGGCCGTCGACCGTCAGCTTCATGGGCGTATTGTACGGCAGAAGCCTCCGCGCCTCGCGCGGCGGCGCCCGCGCGCGACGCGGATGCGCGCCGGCTTACCGCGCGTAGATGCGCTCGCCGAGCCCCAGGCGCGCGAGCAGGCGGCGCAGCGCGGGCAGGCGCACGAGCCCGCCCGGCATGAAGAGCCGGACCAGTACGAGCAGGAGGCCGTAGACCGTGAGGCGGAGGTACGACCCGCGTGTCCACAGGAGCTCCTGCACCGCGGTGACGATGACCGCGCCCACGAGGGGCCCGGCGACGGTGCCGGTGCCGCCCAGCCTGGCCA
The DNA here is from genome assembly GCA_036001065.1 of Candidatus Methylomirabilota bacterium. NCBI lineage: Bacteria > Methylomirabilota (SeqCode) > Candidatus Methylomirabilota bacterium. The sequence continues at coordinate 15,929 of DASYUQ010000081.1, read as the reverse complement.
TCGTCACCGGCACCAGCGCGATCTCGGTGCCCAGCACGACCTCGGCGTTGAGATAGGTGAGGTTCATGGCGTACACGGCGCCCACCAGCCCGGCCGGCGCGGCGCCCATCAGCAAGGCCCGGAGCTTGTGGCGATAGGGCGCCACACCAAAGCTGCGCGCCACGTCCTCGTCCTCCCGGATCGTCATCAGCGCCAGGCCGAAGCGCGAGTGCCCGATCCGGTAGCTGACCCACACGGTCCACGCCGCCAGCACGAGCGCCGCGTAGTAGACGACCTCGATCCGGTAGGCGAGCGGGATCGTGAGCCCCCGGGAGCCGCCGGTGAGCCCGCCGAGATTGAGCGCGAGCAACTCCAGCAGCGGGATCAACCCGAACGTCGCCAGCGCGAAGTAGGCCCCGCGGAGGCGGAAGATCGGATAGGAGATCAGCGCGGCGAAGGCCAGCGGCACCGCGACCGCCGCCACCACGGCCGCCGGCGGCGGCCAGCCCCGCGTCAGCGCGATTCCGAAGGCGTAGGCCCCCAGCCCGAAGAAGGCCGAGTGCCCCAGGTTCATCAGGCCGGCGTAGCCACCGAGGATGTCGTAGGACACGGCCAGCGTCATGTAGACGAGGAGCAACGCGCTCAGCGAGAGCGCGTCCGCCAACGCTATCCACGGCAGGGCGGCCAGCGCCGCCAGGAGGAGGACGAGCGCCAGGCGCCGGCTCACGCTCAGCCCGCTGGGCACTGGCCGAAGAGGCCCGGGGGGCGGCAGATGAGGATCAGGAGCGGTCCTCCCCGCGGCGGCCTCGCCGCTGCCGGGATTATAGATGAAATGCGCCGGACTCCCGGCGGGGGTGCTATCGTCAGCGCGAGGTTCCAGGGCAACGCAGGTCGCCGTCCACTCACGCCAAGGAGGCAGATATGCGGGGGATCTGGGGCATCGGATCGGGCTGGGGCATTACCGCGGTGCGGATCGCCATGGCCCTCGTCTTCATCTATTCCGGCTGGAACAAGTACCAAGCCGGTATCCCCGGGGTCACCGAGGCCTTCACGAAGATGGGAATCCCGGCGCCGGGCATCAGCGGGCCGTTCATCATGATCCTGGAGTTGGTCGGGGGCATCCTGCTGCTCTTCGGTATCGCCGGCCGCTGGCTCGGCCTGCTCTACGCCATCGAGTTCATCGTGGCTTTCTTCTACGTGAAGCTGCCAGCGGGCTTCGGCGGGGCGCGCCTGGACCTGATGCTCCTCGCCGGCGCGATCCTCCTCTTCCTGGCGGGCCCGGGGAAGGCCGCCGTCGACGAGGTCTGGCTCGAGAAGAGGTGAGCCTGCCCGAGGCGCGCGGGGTCTAGCCGACCTTCGGCGGGACCTCCCGCTCGTAAAACGCCAAAAATCCATCCTGGTCGGGGCCGATCTGGTGCACGCAGACCTGGTCGTACCCGGCCTGGACGTGCTTGCGGATCGCCTCGACATGGCGCTCGGGGTCGGGGCCGCAGATCACCGCCTCGGCGACCGCGTCCTCGTCGATCATCTCCGCCCGACGAGCAGGATGACGCCGACGAAGAGAATGAACTTATGGCGCACCCCGGTATTGATGAGATCCGGACGCCCCCGCAGCAAGGCGCGTGCCAATGCAAGGTGCCTGCCACCGGGGAGTATGGGAACTTTTACCCACCTACTTTGGTCTTAGAGCCGAATGGCCCTTTCGCGGAGCACTGTTATTGTCTATACTTGCCTGCCCAATGAGAACCGAGCTTCAGACCAGCAATCACAGGGTCAGCGGGCTCGTGGACGTGCTGGACCGCGTCCTCGACAAGGGCCTCGCCATCGCCGGCGACATCACGATCTCGCTGGCTGAAGTCGAGCTGCTCACCATCCGCATCCGCCTCATCATCTGCTCGATCGACAAGGCCCAGGAGATCGGCCTCGACTGGTGGAAGCACGACCGGCACCTGTCGGGCCGGCAGGGCGCCGTCGACGCGCCCGATCTCCGGAGGCAAATCCGGGTGCTCGAGCGCAAGGTCGCCGCCCTCAGCGCCGAGCGCGTTGGCGCGCCGGCCCGTCGCCGCGGGCGGGGAACCAAATCAGGGAACGAGGAGTCCGCGCAGGGAGGATGACCGATGCCCGTTGAACGAACGTCCAGCGGCACAAGCCTCATCGACGTTCTTGACCGCGTCCTCGACAAGGGCATCGTGATCGACGCCTGGGTCCGTGTGTCACTCGTGGGCATCGACCTGATCACCGTCGAGGCACGCATCGTCGTCGCGTCGATCGAGACGTACCTGAAGTACTCGGAAGCGGTGGCCCAGAGCACGCCGGCTTTACGGTCCGCCGCGATCGAGACCCGCTCGCAGAAAACTCTGGCGGCGGAGAATAGGTCGCTGCGGTCCAAGCTCGCCGCGGCGGGCGACGGCACGGGTGTGCCCGTGAGAAGACGGCGCCGCTCGGTCGGCGTCTAGGCCGTGGGTCGCGCCCTCTCGCTCCGCGCCGGGTCCCGGGTATCCGGCGGCGGCCTGGCCGAGGCCCGGCTCGCGCTCGCCGAGTTCCTGCTCGGGTGCGACGACGTCGGGGAGTGCGCGCAGCGGGCGCTGGACTGGCTGGGCGCCCACACCGAGGCGCGGCACGCCGTGTGCCTGCTGGCCGACCAGGACCGGACGCAGCTGGTCGCGATGGCCGGGTACGGCCTGCCCGCTTCCCGCCTCGCCAAGCTCGCGATCGACCTCGAGCAGCGCGAGCACCCGCTGGTGGCCGCCCTCACCCGCAGCGAGCCGGTCGAGCTCACGCTGAACGGCTCCGGCGGGCGCACCCGCGTGATGCGGCTGTTCGGCCGCGGGGCGTTCCTGGCGATCCCGCTCATGGACGGCCGGAAGTCCGAGGACGCCTACGGTCTGCTGTTCGTCAACCCGATGGCGCCCGACGTCGCTCGCGAAGGGGCCTGGCTCGCCGACATCCTGGGGCCCAAGCTCTCGCGCCTCGGCGCCACGCGAGCGCTGGAGGCGGCCCGGGCGGGCCTGGAGCGGGAGCGGATCCTGCTCGAGAGCATCATCAACGCCGGCCACGACCCCGTGCTGTTGACCGACCGCGAGGGGCGTATGATCCTGGCCAACGCGCGCGCCGAGGCGCTCTTCGCCTCGACCGAGCGCGAGAGCGAAGGCCGGCGCCGGGCCATCGCGCTGAACAACATGCTCTTCTCGGCCGCCCTGGCCGGCCGCGCCATCGATCGGGCCGAGCCGGCGCGCCGGGAGCTGCTGCTGGTGGATCCGAACGACGGTTCCGACCTGCTCTTCGAGCTGCTGAGCACGGTCGTCACCGATGCGTCGGAGGAGCCCCGGGTGGTCTCGGTCCTCCGGAACGTCACCGATCTCCGCACCGCCATCGAGGCCCAGGAGGAGAACTACCGCAAGCTGCGCGCGGCCGAGGCCAACGTCCGGGCCGAGCGCGACCGGCTGGAGCTGGTCATCGACGCCGTGGCCGACCCGATCCTCGTCACCGACCCCGCGGGCGCCATCGTCATGATGAACGCGCCCGCGGAACGGCTGTTCACGGTAGAGCCCGACACGCCCGGCGAGGTCGACGTCAGGGTCCAGTCGAACGACGCGCACTTCTCGTCGTTCGTCTCGAACTTGCTCTCCGCCGGCGACACCCTGCGCCACTCAGGGCCGATCGGGCTCACGGATCCGGAGACCGGCGAGTCCCTCCCGGTGGAGGCGTTGGCGGGTAAGGTCCTGTCGGCCCAGGGCGAGCTCGTCGGCGTAGTCACGATCCTGCACGACCAGCGAGAGGCGCTCGAGAAGCAGCGGCTCTACGAGCAGCTCCAGCGCGCCTCCCAGGAGCTGGGGGAGAAGGTCCGCCAGGCCACCGCCGAGCTGGTCCGGCAGAACGAGCTGCTGCGGCGCCAGGCGATCCAGCTCGAGCACGCCTCGGCGCTCAAGTCCCGGTTCATGGCCAACATGTCCCACGAGTTCCGCACGCCGCTCAACGCGATCCTGGGCTACACGAGCATGCTCCTGCAGGGCGTCCTCGGGGAGCTGACGTCCCGGCAACGGCGGAGTCTCTCGCGGGTGGACTCCAGCGGGCGGCACCTGCTGGCCCTCATCAGCGACATCCTCGACATCTCCCGCATCGAGGCGGGCAAGATGCCGGTCCATATCAGTGACGTCCCGCTGCCCGAGCTGCTCGCCGAGGTGATGGCCGAGGTGGAGCCGATCGTCAGCCGCACCAGTCTCAGCGTCACCGAGGAGCTGGCCCCCAACCTGCCGGTGATCGAGAGCGACCGCCCGAAGGTCAAGCAGATCGTGCTGAACCTCCTGGCCAACGCGCTGAAGTTCACGCCGGAGGGCTGGGTCAAGGTCTCGGCGACGTTCGACGACGTCAGCGACCGGATCCTCGTCGCCGTCGCCGACTCCGGCATCGGCATCGCCGACGAGGACCAGGCGAAGATCTTCGAGGACTTCAGCCAGGCCGACAGCTCGCCCTCGCGCGCTTACAGCGGCGCCGGGCTGGGGCTCTCCATCTCGCGGCGGCTGGCCTCGATGCTCGGCGGTCAGGTCACGCTCCAGAGCAAGCTCGGCCAGGGCTCCACGTTCACCCTGATTCTCCCCAGGACGCGCACGAACCCATGAAGAAGGCGCCCCTGATTCTCCTGGTCGACGACTTCGAAGACAACCGGGAGATGTACGCCCTGTTCCTGACGCACTCCGGCTTCAAGGTCGCGGAAGCGGCCACCGGGCAGGAGGCGCTGGAGCGGGCGTTCGAGCTGCTGCCGGATCTCATCGTGATGGACCTCTCGCTGCCGGGCCTGGACGGCTGGGAGGTCACGCGCCGCCTCAAGGACGACGCGCGTACGCGTCACATTCCCGTGCTGGTGCTGACGAGCCACGCCCTCGAAGGCTTCTCGGAGGGGGCCAAAGAGGCCGGCTGTGACGGCTTCGTCACCAAGCCCTGCCTGCCCGACCAGCTCACGGCGGAGATCCGCGGCATGCTCGCCGACGCCAAGAAGTCCGGGTCCAAGAGCTCCAGATAACGCTCGAGGAGGCTATGCGGCTGGGATGCTCCGAGAGAGACGCGTGCGGCCGACGAACGCCCCCCGCGCTGGGGCCAAGCGCGGTGGTGGCGTCACCGCCTCGCATCGCGACTCACCTTACAGGGGTCGCCTCCGTCGGTGCTCGCCCTGCGAGGCATTGATTCCACGAACTTTTTTAATGATACGACCACGTGGTCCAAATGGCATGACCATTTACAGTGGATATCTGTTGACAGTACGGGCGCCGCACATATAGTGTGCTCGCCCTCGCGCGCGCCTCACCTCGGCCACTGGAACTGGACTTGAAGGTGCAGGCGGAAACGAGAACGCGCCCGAGGAGGCGAATGAAAGCCAGGACGAAGCGGCAGGTAGCGTCGAAACCCGCGCGGGGACGGTCGGCCGCGGGCAAGACCGACGACCTCGCGGCCAGCGGCCCCAAGCGGTCGAGCCGCCGGCCGTTGGCGGAGGCCAAGGGCGGGACCGACAATCTCGGCAAGTACGTCTACTGCGTGGTCAGCGCCACCGAGCCGCTGCGCTTCGGCGCCATCGGCATCGGCGTCAAGCCTGCCGAAGTCCACACGATCAACTACAAAGACATCGCCGCGGTCGTCTCCGACACCCCGCTCGAGGTGTACGACCCCACCCGCGAGAACGTGCTGGCCCACGAGCGCGTGAACGAAACGGTGATGCGCACCCACACCGTCATCCCGATGTCGTTCGGGGCGGTGTTCAAGACGCGGGAGGACATCATCGAGCTGCTGCGGGGCGCCTACAACGCCTTTCACGACGTCCTCTCGAAGATGGCGGACAAGCTCGAGTTCGGGCTGAAGGTCCTCTGGGATCGCGAGGTCATGATCCGTGAGATCGAGCGGGAGGACGAGGACATCCGGCGGCTCAAGGACGAGATCGCGTCGCAGAAGGGCTCGACGTATTTCGCCCGCGTCCAGTACGGCCGCATGGCGGACTCGGCGCTGCAGAACCTGGCCGACCGCTACGTCGCCGACCTCTTCGCCCAGCTGCGCGACGTCTGCGTCGCCTCCCGGGCCAACAAGCCCATCGGCGACAAGATGATCCTGAACGCCGCCTTCCTGGTCACCCGGAACCAGGAGACCGCGTTCGACGGGCGCGTGAAGAAGATCGGCGCCCAATACGACAAGCTCACGTTCAAGTACACCGGGCCCTGGCCGCCCTACAATTTCGTCAACATCCGGCTGAAGCTCGAGCGGGCCAAGGACGCCCAGTGATCATCCTCGACTCCCTCCTGTTCGGCGGCCTCAAATTCGTCCTCTCCAAGATCGCCGAGCTCGCCGACGCCGAGCTCAACGACGAGAGCGCGCTGCGGGAGGAGCTGCTGGCCGCTCAGATGCGCGTCGAGCTGGGGGAGATGAGCGAGGAGGACTTCGCCCGGCTCGAGGGCGAGATCCTGCCCCGGATGCGCGAGCTCCGCGCCCAAACGATCGACGAGGGCGCCGCGGCCGGTGGGATGATAGTCACGGGCGCGGAGGTCCGCGCCTGGGACGAGGACGAGGAGTAGCTCCGCACTATCGTTTCTTCGGGGGCAAGGGCGGCGTGGGCAAGACCACCTGCGCCGCTGGCGCCGCCGTCGCCGCCGCCGAGAGGGGCCACCGGGTGCTCCTGGTGTCGACGGACCCCGCGCATTCCCTGGGCGACGCCCTCCAGCGCCCGCTCTCCGCGCGCCCGCGCCGCGTCCCCACCCGCCGGGGAGCGCTGGAGGCGATGGAGCTCGACGCCGACCGCGCGCTCGACCGCTGGATCGCCGCGCGGCGGCGCTTGCTGCGGACGATCCTGGAGCGGGGGACCTACCTCGACGAGGACGACATCGACCGCTTCCTGCGCCTGTCCTTCCCGGGTGTCGACGAGCTGATCGGCCTGGTGGAGCTGGCGCGCCTGGCCCGCGCGCGCCCCTGGGACGACGTGGTCGTGGACACGGCGCCCACGGGCCACACGCTGCGCCTGCTCGTGATGCCCGCCACGCTGGAGCGGATCGCCGCCGTCCTCGACGACATGCAGGCCAAGCATCGCTTTCTGGCCCAGAGCCTCGGCGGCGCCCATCGGCCGGACGCCACCGACGCCCTGATCGACGAGATCGCCACCGAGGGCCGGTCGCTGCAGGCGCTCCTGAACGACCCGGACCGCTGCACGTTTGCCTGGGTGCTCCTGCCCGAGCCGCTGGCGCTCGAGGAGGCCAAGGACGGGATCGGCGCGCTCGACCGGGCGGGCATCTCCGTGAGCGAGATCATCGTCAACCGCGTCGTCCCGCCGCCCGACCGGGCCTGCGAGCTGTGCGACGGCCGGCGCCGGGCCGAGCAGGCGGCGATTGCGGCCGCGCGCGCGGCCTTTCCCCGGCGGCCGCTGCGGCTGCTCCCCGATCTCGCCGACGAGCCCCGCGGCGTCGCGGCTCTTCGTCGCGTCGCCCGCCATCTCGCCGCGCCGCCGTCTCAACTCGGAGGGGGGCTTCGCCCCTCATCCCCGTCGGAGGGGGCGACTCCACAGGCGCGCCCACAGGGCGCGACGGCCCCCTCCGAGACCTCCCCCCAGAAACCGATTGCGCGGGCAAAGTCCGCGCTCGAGACCAGCGCGGGAACGGCGTGGCTCGAACGTATCGCGCCGCCCGGCCTCCGCCTCCTGCTCTTCGCCGGCAAGGGCGGGGTGGGCAAGACCACCTGCGCGGCGGCGGCGGCGCTCGCGCTGGCCGCGCGCGCGCCCCGGGCCGACATCCTGCTGCTCTCCACCGACCCCGCCCACTCCCTGGCCGACGTGCTCGCGATCCCGGTCGGGGACGATCCGCATTCGGTCCCGGGCGCCCCGCGCCTCCGCGCGCGGGAGCTGGACGCCGACCGCGCCTTCGCCGCCAAGCGCGCCCGCTACCGCGAAGCGGTCGACGACCTGTTCGCGGCGCTGAGGGGCGGCTCGCGCTTCGAGGTCGCCTTCGACCGCGCCGTCGTCCAGGACCTCATCGACCTGGCGCCGCCGGGTCTCGACGAGCTGTTCGGGATCCTCACGGTGATCGAGGCGCTGTTCCCCGAGCCCGGCGCCGGCCGGCGCTACGACACGGTCGTGCTCGACACCGCGCCGACGGGTCACGCGCTGCGGCTGCTCGAGCTGCCGGACGCCGCGCTCGAGTGGGTGCACGCGCTGCTGGAGATCCTCCTCAAGTACCGGAAGGTCATCGGCCTGGGCGAGCTGGGGATGGATCTCGTGACCGTGTCGCGCGACCTGAAGCGGCTGGGGGCGCTGCTCCGTGATCGGGCGGAAACAGGGCTGGTCGCCGTCACCCGCCCGGCGGAGCTGCCGCGCCTGGAGACCCACCGTCTGCTCCAGCGGATCGGGCGGCTCCGGATTCCGCTGGCGGCCCTGCTGGTCAACGCCGTCACGCCGCCCGGCTGTGCTCGCTGCCGGACCCTCAGTCGCCGCGAGGCACGCCAGCTCGCCGCGCTCCGCCGGGAGTGCCGGTCGCCCGCCCGCGGTCGCTGCGGTATCATCGTGGCCCCGGCCGTGGCGCCGCCGCCGCGCGGCGCCGAGGCGCTCGCCCGCTGGCGCGCGCGCTGGGAGCTGGATCGTGAAACGCGCTGACGCGACCGCCATCTACCTCTATTGCCTGGTGCACGGCCAGAAGTCGCCGTCCCCCGCCAGGCCACCCCGGGGGCTTCCGGGCACGGGCCCGGTGCGGCTGCTGGACGCGGGGGACGGCCTCTGGCTCGCCGTGGCCGATGCCCCCCTGGCGCGCTATGGCAGCGAGCCCATCGAGCGCGGCCTGCGCGATCTCAAGTGGGTGTCGGCCTGCGCGATGGCCCACGAAAGCGTCGTCGAGCACTTCGCCCGCGCGGGCACGGTCATCCCGATGAAGCTCTTCACCCTGTTCTCGGGCGACGAGCGTGCCGTGACCCACGTGCGACGCACGCGCAAGAGACTCCTGCGTCTGATCACCCGCGTCATGGACCGCCAGGAGTGGGGTGTGCGGCTGAGCCTGGACGAGGCCCGCGCGCTCCGCGGTCACGCCGCGCGCTCGCCGGGCGACGGCCGGCGCCTGGGCGGCGGCACGGGATTCCTTCTCCGCAAGAAACAGGAGCGCGACTCCGTCCGCCGGCTGGCCGAGCGGGCACGCGCGGAAGCCGATCGCACCTTCGGCGCGCTGGCCCGGCGCGCCGACGACGCGCGGCGCCAGACGCCGCCCCCGGGTGGCGCCGGGATCCGCGTGCTCCTCGACGCCGCCTTCCTCGTGCGCGCGCGGCGCTCCCCTCAGTTCCGGGCGACCGCCCACAGCCTGGCCCGCCGCCTGGCCGGCGAGGGCTACGCGCTCACGCTGAGCGGTCCCTGGCCGCCCTACACCTTCGTGGCGGAGCCCGCGTGAAGCCCAAGGCCCGGCGCCGGCTCCGGAACGTCCTCGACGAGGCGGACGCGTCGCTGCTGGATCTCGTGGACCACGTGCTCAACAAGGGCGTCGTCATCGAGGGCGAGGTACTGCTCGGCCTCGCCAACGTCGATCTCGTCTATCTCAAGCTGGCCGCCGTCCTCTGCGCCACCGACCGCCTGGGGGAGACGAACCGAAGCCGCCGGCGGCGGGCGCGCTCGTGAGCCGGCTCTACCTCTACGCGCTGCTGGGCGGGCCGCCCCCGGGGCCCCTGGGAGCCGGGCTCGCGGGCGAGCCCCTTCGCCTCGTACGTTGCGGCGATCTCCTGGCCATCGCGGGCGACGTGCCGAAGGCGCCGTCCATCGACGCCGCGTCGCTGCGCGCCCACGACGCCACCGTGCGCCGGCTGGCCGAGATGGTCGAGGCGGTGCTCCCCATCCGCTTCTGCACGCTCGTCGACGACGAATCCGCGCTGGCCGGACTGCTCGAGCCGCAGCGCGCCGGGCTGGGCGAAGCCCTGGCCCTGGTCGCCGGGCGCGAGCAGATGACGCTCAGGCTCTACGGCGAGCGGCTGCTCGACGAGGCCGCCGGCCCCGACACCGACACGGCCTCGGGTCCGGGAGCGCGCTACCTCGCCGCCCGGCTGCGAGAGCGGCAGCGCGTCCACGGGAGCCGCGAGCTGGCCACGCTGCGGCGGGGTCTGGGGACGCTGATCGTCGACGAGCGCGTCGAGCGCCACGACATGCCGCCGCTGCTGGCGAGCCTCTACCACCTCATCGAGCGCGGCGCCAGCGCCCGCTATCTGAGCGCGCTGGAGACCATCGCCGCCGAGCTCGGGGCCGTCCGCGCCCGCGCCACCGGGCCCTGGCCGCCCTACGCCTTCGCGCCCGGAGCCGTTCCGTGAAGTCGCGGCGGACGAGGCGCGCGAGCGTGGCGCTTCGCGTGCGGGAGCTGGACGCGCTGCGGACCGAGCTCCGGCGGCGCGTGGCGGCGGAGACGCCGCGCTGGAACGCCGACCCCGAGGACGTCCAGCGCTCGGTCGCCAAGCTCGTCCTCACCCTCATCGAGTTCCTGCGCAAGCTCTTCGAGAAGCAGGCCATCCGCCGGCTGGAAGCCGGCACGCTGACGCCCAAGGAGACGGAGGCGCTCGGCCTGGCGCTGATGCGCCTGGAGGAGACGATCCGCGACCTGGCCCGCCGCTTCGACCTGGCGCCGGAGGACCTGAAGCTCGACCTGGGCCCGCTCGGCCGGCTCTCCTGAAGTCCATGGAACCTCCGGAGCTTCGCGATAGTAGTACACTTGCGCAGGCATCCACCCTCGGAAGGAGATACGTATGCGAACGACACGCGCGGTGGTCGGGGGTGCCCTCAGCGGAGCCGTGCTGGCCCTGGCGCTGGCCGGGCCGGCGGGGGCGCTGGAGGTGGGGCAGAAGGCACCGGACTTCACGCTGCTGGCGCCCGGGGGCAAGCAGGTGAAGCTGGCGGACCTGCTGGGTAAGGGCCCGGTCGTCATCTACACGGTTATTCAGGCCTTCACCCCGACGTGACAGCGCGAGATCCTGGGCTTCGATGCGGCGCTGCCGCAGTTCGAGGCCCTCAACGCCCAGGTGGTGGGCGTCAGCACAGATCACGCGGCCACGCTCGACGCGTTCGTGAAGCAGAACAACGTCAAGCACCTGCTCCTCTCCGATTTCCGCCGCCAGGCGCTGCCGGCGTACGACGCGATCGTCACGGACGAGAAGAGCCCGATTTTCCGCTACTCCAAGCGCGCCTACTTCATCCTCGACCGGAACGGCACCGTGAAATACATCAAGGTCATGCCAAATCCGCTGGACCTGCTGTCGGCCGACGAGGTCATCAAGGCCATCAAGGAGTCGGGCGCGTCATGAAGAGAGCGCTCGTGCTCGCGGTCGCCCTCGCGCTCGGCGCGGGGGTGGCCGCCGGGGCCGCACCCGACTTCGGGAGCCTGGGCCTCCAGCCCTACGAGCCACCGAAGGCGGCGCCGTCCTTCACGCTCCCCGACCTCGGGGGCAAGCCCAGGTCGCTCGCCGACCTCAAGGGCAAGGTCGTCCTCCTCTTCTTCTGGGCGACCTGGTGACCGAGTTGCCGGGAGGAGTTGCCTTCCGTCAACAAGCTCTACGGGGAATTCAAGAGCAAGGGGCTCGAGGTCCTGCTGATCGATTTCCGGGAAAGCCCGGAGCGCGTGAGGCGAACCGTCAGGGAGCGCGGCTACACGGCGCCCGTCCTCGTCGATGAGAGCGGCGAGGTGACGGGCATGAAGTACGGCGTGTTCGGTCCCCCGACCGTGTACGTCATCGACCGCGAGGGGCGCCTGCTCGCCCGCGGCGTGGGGCCGCGAGACTGGTCCACGCCGGCGGCGCGCGCGCTGCTCGAGGACCTCGTCCAGACGCGCCGGTAGGCCAAGCCGGCCGGCGCTAGCATCGCGCCGGAGCGAGCCGCCGTTACGGATTTGGGAGGGGGCCGAACGTCCGCCCCTTCGGGCCGGCTAGCAGCGTGTCGGAGTAATCACCATGTCGAGCGCGGGCTTCGCCCGCGCAATCCTGCCTGGGGGAGGTTTCGGAGGGGGCCGTCGAGGCCCCCTCCGAGTGACCTAGAGCGCCAGCGCGTAGCCGTCGCGGCGGGGGTCGGCGCCGCCCTGCAGGGCGCCCGATTCCGGGTCGCGAATGATCCCCTGGCCGCCGCCGACGATCCACGACCAGTCGTCGATCACGTTGACCTGGTGGCCACGACGCCCCAGCTCGGCCCGCGCCTCGGGCGCGATGCGGGCCTCGGCGTCCACCAGCCGGTCGCGGTAGACGCGCACCCGCGGCGCCTCGATCGCCTCCTGGATGTTCAGGCCGAACTCGAGGACGTTCAGGATCATCTGCGGCGTCGTCTGCAGTATTCCGTACGAGCCCGGCGTGCCGATCGACATGAAGAACTCGCCCTCGCGGAAGATCTGCGTGGGCGACATCATGGTCCCGGCCTTCCGGCCGGGGGCCAGCCGGTTCGGGCTCTCGGGATGGAGATCCATCCACTTGAGCATGTTGTTGAGGACGACGCCGGTGGCGTTGGCGACGAAGCCAGAGCCGAAGGGCTGCCCCAGGGTCTGGGTGACGGTCACGACATTGCCCTGGGCGTCGGCACAGGCGAAGTGGGTCGTGGACTCGTCGGCGAACCGCGCCGGGTGCCCCGGCAAGATCTGACCGGGCAGCCGCACGGGGTCGAAGCGCTCGCCCTCGCTGACGGCCGCGCGCTGGCTGTCGATCCGCGCCCTTTGCGCCGCCGCGTACTGCTTCGACACGAGCCCGGCCACCGGCACGTCGGGGCCGTAGGCGTAGGACAGCCGATCGGCGCTGGCCAACTTCACCGCCTCGATCAGATGGTGGAGGTAGTCGGGGGAGTTGTGGCCCCAACCCGCGAGATCACAGCCCTCAAGGATATTCAGCGTCTGCAGATACTGGAACGCCGAGAACGGCGGCGGGACCGACGCGATCTCCACACCCTTGAACGTGATGGCCAGCGGCGCGCGCCACTCGGGAGCGAACGCTGCCAGGTCGGCCTCGGCCAGCCAGCCGCCGGCCTCGCGCACGGCGCGGCAGATAGCGCGACCGACCGGCCCCCGGTAGAACACCTCGGCGCCGCCTTCGGCGACCTGCCGGTAGGTCATGGCCAGCTCCTTCTGGACGAGGACCTGGCCGGGACGCGGGCCGCCGTCGGCGAGGAAGATGCGCTGGGCGTCGGCCGAGCGCATCAGCGTCGGCCGCGCCTTCTCGAAGAACTCGCAGTTCTTCCAGGTGAGCGGCGCCCCCTCCTCGGCCAGGCGGATCCCGGGTGCCAGCACCCTGGCGCGCGGCATGGTGCCGAAACGCTCCAGGGCGGCCAGCCAGCCGCCGAGATTTCCCGGCGTCAGGCACGCCCGGGGACCGGCCTCGAGGTCGGCCGCGGTCGCGCGGGCGGCATCGGCGGCCTTCGGCACCCGTCCGATGAAGTCGAGCACGTGCCGCTCGCCGTGTCGCGCCGTAGAGACGACCATGAGCCCGATGCCACCGATGCCCGACATGAAGGGCTCGACGACGTTCAGCGTCGAGGCCACCGCGACCGCCGCGTCGACGGCGTTGCCGCCCTCCAGGAGCATCTGCATTCCCGCCATCGAGGCCAGCGGGTGCGCGGAGGTCACCACCCCGCGCCGTCCCATCACGATCGGCCGGTAGGCGTTTCGATGCGGTGGTCTCATTCGCCGCTGCCCTCCCCGATCCGCCCTTCGATCCGAGCTTTCACCGTGCCCCGCTCCTGGACGACGCGACCGACCGTCTCGGCGATCAGCTCGCGCGTCGTGCCGCTGCCGTTGTCGATCATCGTGTAGCCGTCACCGCCGCGGTAGACGAAGTCGCTGGTGACGGCAGTGTACTCGGTCTCGTCGGGCCGGATCGGTCGGCCGTCGAGCAGCCTCACCGTGACGACACGGCGGCCGGGGGGTCGCCGCGGGTCGAAGCGATAGGTGAAGCCGGAGACCTGGAGAAAGCGACCGGCGGCGTTGGTGAACCGCCCGTCCACGACGAGGCCGTGGGACAGGCCGTTCTCGAGCGCCCCCCACAGCGCGCGTCCGCTGATCCGGAACGTGACGGCGAGGTTGTCGAACGGGAAGACGGCGAAGAAGTCGCCCCGCACGAGGTCGTACGGAGGGCCGGCGACGTAGCCCGGCGTCGGGCGCCGCAGCCGCCGGTCGGCGGGCTGGTACCCGGAGGGCAGATCGTCCCGCTGGGCGCCGGACACGTCGAAGGCCAACTGGGTCCCGTACGCCGCGCGGAGCACGTCGGTCTCGAAGTTGCCGAGGGGCGACTCGCGCGCGCGCGCGCGCCCCAGCACCGCCGCCGCTTCCCCGACCTTCCGATCGAACAGCGGGCGGACCTGAGCCCGGTAGCCCTCGATCATGGCTTCCAGGCGCGCGTCGGGGACGATCCGGTCGGCCCAGGGATGCTTCTGGGTCGCCGATTTCTTGACGACGGCCCGGCGCTCCGGGTCGTAGACGAGGTCTATCACGGCGTATTCGGCGCCCTTGGACCGGTTCTCGACGACCAGCACGCCCTCGACCACGGCGTTGACGCTCACGTCGCTGTGGTCGCCGATCAGTACGTCGACGCCGCTGATGGCACGGGCCACCTCGGCGAGCGGGCCCCGGGGGGCGCCGTCGAGCCCGACCCCGGTGGCGCCGAGGTGGGCCAGGACGACCACGATGTGCGCGCCCTCTCCGCGCAGCCTCTCCGCGTGAGCGTTGATCAGGGGGATCGGATCGAGGAATCGATAGTCGCCGGTGCGGCCGGGCGCCACCAGCGCGGGCGTCTCGGGATTGCCGACGCCGATCACCGCGACCCGGAGACCGTTCAGGGTGAAGACGTGGGTCGGAGTGGCGATTGTCCGTCCGTCGGGGCCGACGATGTTGGCGGCGACGTAGGGGAAGCGGGCCAGGCTGATCAGCTTGCGGAGCCGCTCGAGGCCGTGGTCAAAGTTGTGATTTCCGAGCGTGTCGATGTCGAACCCCATCGCGTTCTGCGCCTCGACGGCGGGCACGTCTTCGAGAAAGCTCGCCAGCGGGGGCGTGGCGCCGAAGGCGTCGCCGGCGGTCACCACGATCGTGCCGCCGGGATTGCGCCGTCGCTCGCGGTCGAAGTAGACCGCCAGCACCGCCGCGCCTCCGACCCGGCGGGGAGCGCCGTCGACGGTCACGCTCACCGGCTCGAGCTGGCCGTGCCAGTCGCTGACGACCACGATCGTGATCAACCGGGTGGGGCCGCCGTCGCCCAGCAGCCGCGCGCACGCCGCCAGCAGCACGACTGCCACGAGACCGGCGAGGCGCCGCGCCAGCCCCCGACCGCGCATCAGACGCCTACAGGCGCGGCCGGATGTCGCCCGCAAAGGCCGCCAGCAGCCGCTCGACCTCCTCCAGGCTCTTCGGCAGCAGCGCGGCCGGCAGCCCGTAGTACGGGGTCAGGATGACGTGACCGAGCCCGGCGTCGCGGTAGCGGCGCAGCATCTCGACGATGGCGTCGGCGGCGCCGACGAGAGGCTCGGGGGAGTGGGTGGACGCCCTGTCGGTGATGGCGAGCGGCATCAGCGCGGCGACCTCGCCCTGCCCGCCACGCCCCGCCCGCGCCCGCAGCCGTTCCAGCTCGGCGCATTTGTCCCGGAGCGCCGGGGGCGTGAATCCTCGGCCCGTCGCCGCGTGCCAGATGGGAAGCCAGCCGTCGCCCAGCTCGGCGGCGCGCCGGAGCGCCCGCGGGCTGTTGCCACCGACCCAGACCCGCAGCGTGGCGCGGGGCCGCGGCGCGAAGAGCACCTCCGGGAACGTGACGAACTTGCCGGCGAATCGCGGCCGCTCCGCCGTCCACAGCGTGCGCATCGCCTTCAGATATTCGTCGGTGGCGGCCCCCCGCTCGGCGAACGGCGCGCCCAGCGCGCGGTACTCCTCCTCGAGCCAGCCGGCGCCCACGCCGAGAATCAGCCGGCCACCCGAGAGCGCGTCGAGGGTCGCCAGCTGCTTGGCCAGCACGAGGGGGTG
>DASYUQ010000080.1 GCA_036001065.1 Candidatus Methylomirabilota bacterium | reverse complement strand
GGCGCCCCGCGCCTTCGCATCCGTGGCGACGCGCGGCGACGTGGGCGATCGCGGCCAAGAACCGGCGGACGCCGATACCCCCGGGGGGATGACATTTTCACGTTGCAGTAAGGGATGACATTTTCATTGACCAGCGACAGGTGGACCGGACGCGGACGGCAGGCCCGGGATACGATGAGCGCATGCGCGTGCTCGGCGGCCTCACCGTCTGGGAACTGAGCCGGCGCGTCTGGCAGGAGATCCAGGAGGACGAGATCCTGGATCGCGCGGCCAGCCTCTCCTACTACTTCCTCTTCGCGCTCTTCCCGACCCTGCTGTTCCTCGCCACGCTGCTCGGCCTCCTACCCGGCACGGACTTGATGAAGACGCTGATGGGCTATGTGGCGGGTGTGCTCCCGGGCGATGCGGCCTCGCTCGTGCACCGGACGCTCGACGAGGTCGTGAGCGGAGCCAGCGGGGGCCTCCTCTCGCTCGGCGTCCTCGCTGCGCTGTGGGCGGCGTCGAACGGCACGGCGTCGATCATCATCGCCCTGAACGTGGCCTCTGGGATCACCGACAGCCGGCCGTGGTGGCGGCAGCGCCTGGTCGCCGTGGCGCTGACGGTGGCCCTCTCCGTGCTGACGCTTACCGCGCTCCTGCTGCTGGTTTTCGGCGAGCGCATTGGCGAAGCAGTGGCCGGCTGGGTGGGGCTCGGCCCGCTCTTCACCCTCGTGTGGAACGTGCTGCGCTGGCCGGCCGCCATTGTCTTCGCGCTCACCGGCATCACCCTCGTCTACTATCTGGCACCGACGGAGCGCCACCGCTGGAGCTGGGTGACGCCGGGCTCCGTCTTCGCGCTGGTCGCCTGGCTGGCGATGTCCGTCGGCTTGCGCGTCTACGTGCGCTACGTGGGCGACTACAACGCCACCTACGGCTCGATCGGCGGGGTGATCCTCCTCATGCTCTGGCTCTACCTCAGTGGCGTCGCCCTGCTCGTCGGCGCCGAGATCGATGCCGAGGTCCAACGCGCGCGCGGGCGCCGGGTCTAGCGACCACCGGCGAGAGGCGGAAACAGCGTCACGACGTCGTGCGCGGCGAGGCGACGCTCGGGGCCGGCATCCTCGCCGTTGACGAGCGCGATGCACGGCAGCACCGGGGGGATGCGGAGTCTCGAGACGACGTCGGCCACGGTGCCGCCGTCCGGGATGTCGAGGACTGCGCTGCCGGTGGCCTTGCTGGCGGGGGGGAGGAACGCCGCGAGGGTGGCGAAGAGCCGGACTTCGATCTTCACCGACTGCCGGACGGTCCGGCAGGCTCGGCGAGCAGGCGGACCGGCGCGACGCGCAGTCGCTCGCCGGGGTGGATCCGATCCGGGCTCTCGAGGTTGTTCCAGCGCACCACCTCGGCGACCGTCACGCCGTGCTGCTGGGCGATCGTGGCGACCGTCTCGCCCGGCTGCACCACGTGCATCTCGCCCCCGCGCCCCGCGCTGCCGCCCTTGGCGGGAGCGCCCGCGCGCTTCTTGGCGGCGAGCGCGGCCAGGATGCGCTCGCTGAAGTCCGCCGGGATCCGCAGCTCATAGGGCCTGCCCGGAGGCGTGATGCCCTTGATGAGAACTGGATTGAACGCCCGGAGGGTCTCGAACGGCATCCCGGCGGCGGCGGACAGGACCCTGAGGTGAGTCGCAGGCGGCACAGCGATCGTCTCGATCTCCGCCTGCTCCGGCTCGCTGAGATCGAAACCATACCGCACCGGGTCGCGGCCGATGAGGGTCGCGGCGTGGATCGCCGGGACGAACTCCTTGGTTTCCCGGCGCAGGAACCGACTACGCGCCAGCGTCCAGAAATCCGTGGTGCCGACCGCCCGGATCGCGCGCGTGATCTTGACCTCGCCGGCGTTGTAGGCCGCCTTGGCGAGGGCCCACGAGCCGAACTGATGGTGGAGGTCGCGCAGGTAGGCGGCTGCTGCCGTCGTCGACTTCTCGGGATCGAGGCGCTCGTCGACCCAGTGATCGACCCTGAGCCCGTAACGGCGAGCGGTCGCCGCCATAAATTGCCAGAGCCCTTTGGCGCCCGCGCGGGACACGGCGCGCGGATTGAACCCGCTTTCGATCATCGCCACGAACGCGAGGTCTTCCGGCAGGCCGTGAGCGCGGAACACATCGCGAATCATCCCCAGGTAGCGCCCCGACCGGTTGAGCCAGAGCCCGACCACCTCGCGGCGGTTCCCGGTGTAGCGGTCGATGTAATGCTGGACCTGGTCGTTGACGACGACCGGATACGCTGACCCGTCCGGGACCCGCGCGGTCACGGCCGCAGAGGAGGCCGCGGCTTCGCCGAACGCCTCCGCCCACGGATCCCTCTCGACCTCGAGCCCGGGATCCCCGGAACTCTGATCGTCGGACGAGGGTTCCACGGTTAGGTCGAGGGTGGGATCGAGTCGCTCCAGATCGTCGCCTGAGGGGGGTACGGCCCGCTCGAGAGTGGGAACCGGGAGAGAAGGCGGGTCAGCGGCGCTGAGCGCGAAGGCGCCCGACGCCATGACCAGAAGGGAACTGCCTGCTGCCCTGCGCAAACAGGCTTGGATTGTCATATGCGAGGCAAGCTTGCTAGTTTTGTACCACGCCCGAGTGGGGGGGTCAACGGGCTTGACAGGCCGAAACCGCCTCACTAGAGTGAAGGTTAATTCCTCCTAATTTCGCAGCCACTTAGGAAGGAGGTTGCCGGTCAATGGGCTGTCCGGGGCGGGGAGTGTCCCACATAACCAACAACGCGGTGGAGGATTGATACCCGTGAAGAAACTGATCACCCTGCTTGTGGTTGTCACGTTCACGGCCGGCCTGGCCAGCTTGGCTTCGGCGCAGACCCAAACCTTGCCGAAGCCTGAAGAAAAGAAGATGGACAAGGCCGGCGAGAAGAAAGCCGGCGACAAGAAGATGACCGCCAAGAACGCCAACGGCGCGGTGAAGTCGGCGTCGGCCGACAGTGTCGTCGTGGCGGGCAAGGACAAGGGCAAGGACGCCGAGTGGACGTTCGCGGTCGACTCGAAGACCAAGATCAAGAAGGGCGGCAAGGACGTCAGCGCGGCCGACCTGAAGGCCGGTGATCCCGTGCACGTCCGTTACATGGAGCACGAGGGCAAGACCGTCGCCCAGGTCATCACCGTGAAGGCCGGCGGGACGGCCAAGAAGTAGAGCGTCTCTGCGCTGGACGCCAGCTCACGGGCTGGCGTCCAGCACTCGCTCCTCCTGGACGGCCGTCATCCAGGCATTCCGATCGGTCAGCTCTACCACCTCCAGGCTTCCCGGAGAGACCGTGAGCTCCCGCAGCCAGATGGTGACGGCGTAATAGCCGGTCAGCTTCGGCTGGCGCTCAAAGAGCCGGCGCTCTCTCTTCGAGAGCTGCGACGACTCTTTCCGCGTATAGACCGCCCGCTGGGCAATCAGGAGCCAGCCCCCGGCCGGAATCCTCTGCACATCGAACCTCCCCTCGGCATCGACCACGGTGAAGCGCACGAGGTCGGCCGCACCCACTTCCGAGAGAGCCCGCTCGTACGCGCGCCGGGCCTCCACGATGGCCCCCGCCGAAGTGCGGAAGGCGTTCAGGTCACGCCGGGCTCGATTGCGGATCTCCCCCAGTCTGGTCAGGACGGCTTGCGAGCGCGGCACGAGCGTGATCCCGACGTCAGTCACCGGCCGTTCAGGTGCCGCGGGCCGGAGGCCCTCCGCCAGGGCGCGGCCGGTCACCGCGCCGACCGCGCCCTGGGTGGCGTTATCACGATAGTCCTCCGTCCGGATGTCGAGCGCCGCGGCGGAGGCGGTCGCCGCCACGGTCAAAGCGGCCAGGAGCGCGCGCGCCATCATGGGGCCTCCTCGGGACGCGTGCGCCAGCGGCTGTGCATCCAGAGCCACTGCTCCGGCACCTCGCGGATCGCCGCCTCGATCACCGCCGTGCAGCGCGCCGTCAGTTCGACGATCGCTTCCTCCCTCTCATTCGTCGTGGCCGGCTCGAGCGGGGGATGAATGATCACGCGATGCCGGCCGGCGGTCTCGCGCCGGGCGAAGATCGGGATCACCGGGACGCCGGTCCGCAGCGCCAGCACGGCCATCGAGCGGGAGGTGCTGGCCAGCCGTCCGAAGAAGGGAACGAAGACGCCCTCGCGGCGCGAGGCGTTCTGATCGAGCAGGATGCCGACGAGCCGGCCCTGGGCCAGCGCGCTGAGCACCGGCCGGAGCGCCCGACGCTTGTCGATCAGCTCCACCCCCGCCCTCCGTCGAAGGCGTTCCGCCAGAGGGTTGAGCCACAGCGAATCCAGTGGCCGGACTACCACCGCGAGCCGATAGGCCGTGAGGAGGTGGGCCGCCGTGAGTACCTCCCAATTCCCGAGGTGCGCCGTGAGGACCAGCGCACGCCCGTGCCCCATCATGACCCTGTCCAGGTGCTCACGCCCCTCGACCGTGACACGCTCGAGGAACCGGTCGACGGGGCGCGTGAGCAGCGCGCATAGCTCCACGAAAAGTTGCCCGAGGTGCCGGTAGGAGCGTCGACCGAGGCGACGGCGCGCGGCGGGCGACAGCTCGGGGAAGGCGTGGCGCAGATTGTCGAGCGCGACGTGACGCCGCCGACGGAGGATGAGGTAGCCGATGTCGCCGATCCGCCGGCCCAGCCAGGCGGTCACGGGGGCGGGCAGGCGCCCCAGGATCGCGGCGAGGAGGGTCAGGAGGCCGCCGACCGCTTTCTCCGCTCGCGCACGACCTCGACAACGATGGGGATCAGCGAGAGCCCGACGACCACCGCCACCACGACATGGATGTGGCGGTCGATGTTCGGGATCGTCTGGCCCAGCAGGTAGCCGGCCCACGTCATACTGACCACCCATCCCACACCGCCGACGACATTGTAAAAGAGGAACCGTCGATACCGCATCTGCCCTACGCCGGCCACCACCGGCGCGAACGTCCGGATGATGGGGACGAAGCGCGCGATGACGATGGTCTTGGCGCCGTGGCGAGCGTAGAACTGGCGCGTGCGCTCGAGGTGGCGGGGATTGAAGAGCAGGGACTTCTCGCGGGTGAAGAGCCGGGGCCCGATGCGCGCGCCGATGGCATAGCCCACGCTGTCGCCGACGATGGCCGCCGCCGCCAGCAGCGCGTTGAGCCACCAGATGTTCAGCCCGCCGGCTGCGGCCACCAGCCCCGCCGTGATGAGCAGCGAGTCGCCGGGAAGGAAGAAGCCGACCAGCAGCCCGGTTTCCGTGAAGACGATGGCGACGAGGACGAGGTATCCGCCCCAGCGGATCAGGTCATCGAGCGCATAGCGGCCGCTGGCCAGGTCGAGGAGGAACTCCACCCGGCGCCTACTTTCCCCGCGCCACCTCGCTCACGCGGCGGCCGGGGCCCGTCGTCACAGTCGCGGGCGCCCCGCCCCGGATGCGCATGCTGTAGAAGGACCGCCAGACGAAGATCAGCGACAGCCCGAAGAACGCCAGCGCCAGCAGATGGCTGAGCGTGGCCCCTCGCTCCGCCGTCAGCGTGACCGCCAGCTCTACCGCCAGGAGGCCGAACAGGGTCGTGAACTTGATGATCGGATTCATCGCGACCGAGGACGTGTCCTTGAAGGGGTCGCCGACCGTGTCGCCCACCACGGTCGCCGCGTGCAGCGCGGTGCCCTTCTCCTTCAGCTCGACCTCGACGACCTTCTTGGCGTTGTCCCAGGCCCCGCCGGCGTTGGCCATGAAGACGGCCTGGAAGAGGCCGAAGAGCGCGATCGAGATCAGGTACCCGATGAAGAAGTACGGCTCCAAGAAGGCGAAGGCCAGCGTGGAGAAGAACACGGTCAGGAAGATGTTGAACATGCCCTTCTGGGCGTACTGGGTGCAAATCGCCACGACCTTCTTGCTGTCGGTCACTGAGGCTTTGGTCACTCCCTCCAGGCGGATGTTGGCCTTGATGAACTCCACGGCCCGGTAGGCCCCCGTGGTGACGGCCTGCATGGAGGCGCCCGTGAACCAGTAGATGACCGCGCCGCCGGTGATGAGGCCCAGCAGGAAGGGCGGATGGAGCAGTGAGAGCTTGTCCAGGTTCTGGGTGAGACCGTGGGTCAGCAGCACGATGATGGAGAAGATCATCGTGGTGGCGCCGACGACCGCGGTGCCGATGAGGACGGGCTTAGCGGTGGCCTTGAAGGTGTTGCCGGCGCCGTCGTTCTCCTCGAGCATGTGCTTGGCCCGTTCGAAGTTCACCTCAAAGCCGTGCTCCCGGCGGATTTGCTCCTTCACGTTGGGGATCTGCTCGATGAGCGACAGCTCGAAGATCGACTGGGCGTTGTCGGTCACGGGACCGTAGGAGTCCACCGCGATCGTCACCGGTCCCATGCCCAGGAAGCCGAAGGCCACCAGCCCGAAGGCGAAGACGGCCGGGGCGACCATGAGGGCGCCGAGGCCCGTGGTGCTGACCCCATAGGCGGTGCCCATCAGCAGCACGACCACGATGCCGAGCCAGTAGGCGCTGAAGTTCCCCGCCACCAGCCCCGAGAGGATGTCGAGCGACGCGCCGCCCTCCCGCGCCGAGGTCACGACCTCGCGGACGTGAGACGACTCGGTCGAGGTGAAGATCTTGACCAGCTCGGGGATGATGGCGCCGGCCAGGGTGCCGCAGGTGATGACGGTCGACAGCTTCCACCAGAGCGTGCCGTCGCCCAACTCGCGGATCATCACGTACGAGGCGAGATAGGTGAGCACGACCGACACCGCGGAGGTCAGCCACACGAGCGAGGTCAGGGGCGCTTCGAAGTTCATCCGGCTGGCCCCGGCGTACCGGTGCCGGGTGATGGCCTCGTTGATCAGGTAGGAGGCGCCGCTGGCTACGATCATCAGCACGCGCATCATGAAGATCCAGACCAGCAGCTGGACCTGGACGGCCGGCTCTCTGACTGCGAGCAGGATGAACGAGATGAGGGCCACCCCCGTCACGCCGTAGGTTTCGAAGCCGTCGGCGGTGGGCCCCACCGAGTCGCCGGCGTTGTCGCCGGTGCAGTCGGCGATGACGCCCGGATTGCGCGCGTCGTCCTCCTTGATGTTGAAGACGATCTTCATGAGATCGGAGCCGATGTCGGCGATCTTGGTGAAGATGCCGCCGGCGATGCGGAGGGCAGCGGCGCCGAGAGACTCGCCGATGGCAAAGCCGATGAAGCACGGACCGGCGTAGTCCCCGGGGATGAAGAGAAGGATGCAGAGCATCAGAAACAGCTCCACGCTGATGAGCAGCATCCCCACGCTCATCCCGGCCTTGAGAGGGATCGCGTAGACGGGGAACGGCTCGCCCTTCAGGCTCGCGAAGGCGGTGCGCGAGTTGGCGAAGGTGTTGATGCGCATCCCGAACCAAGCGACGCCGTAGCTGCCGCCGATGCCGATGAGGCTGAAGAGCAGGATGATCACGACCTTCACCGCCTCGAAGCGCAGGAGGACGCCGAAGTACAAAACGATGATGACGGCGATGAAGGCCTCGAGGATCAGGAGGAACTTCCCCTGCGTGATCAGGTAGGTCTTGCACGTCTCGTAGATGAGTTCCGAGACCTCGAGCATCGAGCGATGCACCGGCAGGTTTTTCAGCCGGTAGAAGATCACCATGCCGAACGCGAGGCCGAAGACGCACACGAGCAGGCCGCCCATCAGCAGCGTGCGGCCGTTGATCCCCTGGAAGGTCGCGGCGCTCAGATCCGGCAGGATGAGGTTCGCTTCCCCGCCTGGCCGCTCGGCCGCGGGCGCTGGCACGGTGGGCGCCGGGGCGGGCGGCTGGGCCTCGGCGAGTACCGGCATCCCCAGCGGCAGCAGCAGCGCGGCGAGGAA
>DASYUQ010000079.1 GCA_036001065.1 Candidatus Methylomirabilota bacterium | reverse complement strand
CTTCTACAGTTACGAGTCGGCCCCGACCCTCGACCCCAACTCCAACCAGTGGAAGCAGATCGGGACCGGCACGATCAGTGAGGACGGGGCGATCATGGTGCCTGACGCCGGCGTCTCGCTCACCAAGTTCTGCTGCTGGGCGTTCTTCGGGTGCACGCTGAACGCGGAATATGACGACCCGGGTCCGCCGGACGACCCGCTGGGCCAGGGTGCCGAGCCGGTCGATCTGGCGACCGGGCAATTCCTCCTCACGGCCACGGATCTGGTGCTGCCGGCGCGGCTGCCCATCGTGATCCAGCGGGGTTATTACAGTCGGCGGGGTGGCATCGGCGGCGCCTCGCCGGGCCCCTTTGGCTTCAAGACCACCTTCAACTTCGAGAAAGAGGTGCAGCCCTTCGGCACCGCCCTCGGCTACATCCAGCCCACGGGGCGGACGGACCTCTTCCAGCGCCAGGCCGATGGCACCTTTCAGAACCTCCGCTTCCCCTTCCTGCGCGGCATCGTGCTCACCGTCGCCCCTGACAGCACGCGCGCCATCCGCTTCAAGGACGGCAGCCTCGAGCGCTACTCCGCGACCGGCCGCCTCATCGAGCAGCGCGACCGCTTCGGCAACGCCATCACCATCCAGCGCGATGGCGTCGGCAACATCCAGACCATCACGGCCCCCGACGGCCGCCAGCTCCGGGTCACCTACGACACGAGCGGCCGCATCGTCACCATCACCGATCCCCTCAACCGGACCGTCAGCTACGCCTACGATGGCTTCGGGCGGCTGGCCTCCGTCACCAACCCTGCCGGCGGCATCACCCGCTACACCTACGACCTCAGCCACCGGCTCCTGACCATCACCGATCCCCGCGGGACCACCTTCCTGACCAACGTCTACGATCCCGCGGGGCGGGTCGTCCAGCAGACCCAGGCAGATGGTGGCATCTGGCGCTTCGCGTATACGACTGTGGGGAGCACCATCACCGAGACGCGCCTGACGGACCCCCGCGGGAATACTTCTGTGACCCGGTTCAACGGCGCGCGGTATGTGGTCGAGCAGGTCGACGCGCTCGGCCAGGTCACCCGCTTCACCCGGGACCCCCAGACGAACGTCCTGCTGACGACCACCGACCCACTGGGGCGCACGACACGCGTAACCTACGACACCAACGGAAACGCAGCGAGCATCACGGATCCGGCGGGCAACGTCACGAGCTCCACGTACGAGCCGGTGTTCAACAAGGCGACCAGCATCACCAACCCGCTCGGTAACGTCATTCGCTTCGAGTACGACCTCCAGGGTAACCTTACAGCGGTCGTCGACCCACTGGTGGCTCGGACGACGATCGCGTACAACGCGTTCGGCCAGCCGGTTCGCACGACAGATCCGCTGGGCAACACGA
Source organism: Candidatus Methylomirabilota bacterium (assembly GCA_036001065.1). Lineage (NCBI taxonomy): Bacteria > Methylomirabilota (SeqCode) > Candidatus Methylomirabilota bacterium. The sequence continues at coordinate 25,822 of DASYUQ010000079.1, read as the reverse complement.
CGACCTTCACGTACGACGCGACCGGCAACGTCGCGACGATTGCTGACCCCCTCGGCAATAGCACCCGCAGGGAATATGATGCTGTCTCCCGTCTCGTGAAACAGATCGACCCGCGCGGCAAGCTTACGACGTTCGCCTACGATCCGTTGAACCGGCTTAGCCAGATTGTTGACGCGACCGGTGGGGTCACCCGGATGAGCTACGATGGCAACGGCAATCTGCTCACCGTCACCGATGCTCGCGGCAATACCATTACTCATACCCACGACGCGATGGATCGGCTGGCGACGCGGACGGATGCACTTGGGCGAATCGAGCGGTTCGAGTACGATGCTGCAGGAAATCTCATTCGCCACACAGATCGAAATGGCCGGGTTACTGTGTACGCCCACGACGCCGCCGATCGTCGCGTCGCCGCCACCTACGCTGACGGGGCCAGCACGATGTTTACCTATGACGCGGCCAACCGTGTGAGTCAGGTGGCCGACTCGGCGGGAGGCACGGTCATCAACCAGTATGACGCGCCGGGCCGGCTGGCCGCGAAGCTTGGTCCATTCGGTACGGTGAGCTACCAGTACGATGCCCTGGGCCGGCGAACGCGCTTCGACGCCCCCGGCCAGGCTCCCACCACCTACGGTTATGACGCGGCCTCGCGGCTGACCCAGATCACCCAGGGCGCCCAGATAGTCAGCATCGAGTACGACCCAGCCGGACGACGCGCTCGGCTCATCCTGCCCAACGGCGTCTTCACCGACTATCAGTACGATGCGGCTTCACGCCTAACCGCGCTGATCTATCGCAACGCCGCAGGCCCCCTCGGCGACCTAAGCTACCAGTACGATCCGTCCGGAAGTCTCGTGCAACTCGCGGGCTCCCTGGCGCGAACGCTCCTGCCCGAGCCGGTGACGACAGCCGCGTACGATGCTGAGAACCGCCAGCTCAACCTCGGCGACAAAACGCTCAGCTACGATGGCGCCGGCAATCTCACGTCGCTCACCGATCCCGCTGGGCTCACGACCTACACGTGGGACGCGCGCAACCGGCTGGTGGGGCTCGCCGGCCCCGGCATCAACGCCTCCTTCGCGTACGACGCGTTCGGCCGCCGTCTAAGCAAGACCGTCGACAGCACCACCACTCACTATCTCTATGACGGTCCAGATATTGCCCAGGAAGTTCGAGACCTCGGCCCCGTCGGGTACCTCCGCCTACTTGGAATCGACGCACCGTTGGCTCGGAACGGCGAGGAGTTTTATCTGGCCGATAGTCTTGGCTCCATCGTCGGCATCACGGACGTGACGGGGTCAGTTGGCACGCGGTACATATACAACCCTTTCGGGAGCACAACGGCAGAGGGCGCTGCCTCAGAGAACGCCCTCCAGTTCACAGGCCGTGAGAACGACGGGACCGGGCTCTACTACTATCGCGCTCGCTACTATGCCCCCGCGCTCCACCGGTTCCTGAGCCAGGATCTCGTCATGCGCCTTGGGGCGAATCGCTATGTTTATGTCCAGAACACGCCGCTCAACGCCATAGATCCGTTTGGGCTCGATACGATCATCATTCATGGTGGGTCGCCCTCAAAAGGACCTGGGGGAGCGAGCCGTTTCTTGGGTGGGAATGAGGGACTGCGAAATCTACAGCAGGATTTGACGCTCCGGCAAGAGCCCGTGGCGATCTTCAATAGTGGACAACAAAAGGACATTGTGGAACTGGCCAAGAGGATTCAGGCCGCTGGACGTCCGCTCTTCATCGTCGGCCACAGCCTCGGCGGCCAGCGTGCACTGGCAGTTGTGAACGAACTGCTCAATGCTGGCATCACACCCGACCATGTTTTCACCATCGACCCGTTCATCGCCAATGATACGATGGCGCCACCGGGTGGTCCGCTTACCAACTTCTATCAAATGCAAAGCTTCATCAATGGACGGCCCATCATAGACGCGACCAATATCCAAATCTCTGGCGCAGGAGTCGGGCACTTCAGCATTACCAACCACCCTCTCGTTCGAAACACCATCGTAAACACGATCACTGGAGGATTGCAGGCGGAGGCTCCATCCCCAGGAGGACGATATTGACCGTTAAGACGTTCCTGCTCCACATCCTGACCGTGTGTGTAGCCCTGCTCGGTCAAGCCTGCCTTCTCGACATCCCGCCCCGCCGGGCGCCACTGGATGAATTATGGAAGCAATGGATGTTGGAAGGCCACTACGGTCGATGGAAAGATGGTCAGGAAGTGCCTTGGGACCGGTCCCGCAAAGATACGATCCACTCCTATCCCGAGGGCGCTGCACGCACAGAGTATGGAATTGACGTCAGTGAGACCCGCTCCACGAATGCCGGCTGGCATCTCGCCGGTGGATTGATCGGGCGAATTTATGTATCAGATCGAAGTGTCGAGCTCTTTGCGAAAGAGACGACGAGAGTCCACGGACCTACTTACACTGCGGCCGTAGGCCGAGACCACACCTACGAGTTCTTCTTGGTCGTAAGACCGGGTAGCAACAAGCTGGGACAGCTTATCAGGCAGTGGCGCTTCCAGCCGGAAGAGCTAGCGCTGAGTGGTGATCCTACCGACCCCGCCATCTTCCAGAAAAGTACGCGGTCTCGAGTAGACATCGAGGGCATTCTTCATCTACCCCGTGGGGCCTATCCGCGGCACTTTCTCGATGGTCACCTGGACTTCGACCCGAGCACCAAGATCGCAACGGTCACGGTCACCGGCCTCAAGCGTCCTTTTCATGAGCACGTCAGTCTCTCGAATGGGCTTCAGCCCTGATCCCTGGTCAATCTCCTCAAAGACCCACCCCTCGATTCAGGTGGTCTTACGCGCCAACACCCGTGATTACGAGACACCAGCTCAGTACGGGGCTTTTGATCGGCACAATGCTCAGCCTCATCCTCGCCGGCCCCGCGACCGCCCTCGAAGTTGGCCAGCGCGCGCCGGACTTCACGCTCGCCGCACCGGGCGGCAAGCTGGTGACGCTGGCCGATCTCCTCGCCAAGGGGCCGGTCATCCTCTACACCTTTCTCGATGCGGCCAACAAGACCTGTATCGACGAGATCGGGGGCTTTCAGAAACACCTCGCCCAGTTCGAGGCGGCCGGTGTTCAAATCGTGGGCGTCAGCTCCGATCACGTGGCGAACCTCGACGCCTTCATCCGGGCCAACAAGATCACGCACCTGCTCCTATCGGACTATCGCCGTCGGATGCTGCCGGCCTACGGGGCCCTGGTGACCGACGACAGGAGCCTCATCGCCCAGGAAGGCAAGCGCTCGTACTTCATCATCGACCGCCAAGGGATCATTCGCTACCTCAAGACCGAAGACAATGCCCTCGAGCGGCTCAAACCCGAGGAGTTGCTGCGGGCCTTCAAGGAGTCCGGCGCATGATCAAGCCGATCGTCATCTCCAGTCTCGTCCTGGCGTTCCTCACCGCGTCGGCCGTGGCCGCCGGGCCTGATTTCCAGAGCGTGCGGGTCCAGCGCTACGATCCTCCCAAGCCGGCCCCGGACTTTACGTTGACCGACCTGCAGGGTAAGCCCGTGCACCTGGCCGACCTGCGGGGCAAGGTGGTGCTGCTCTTCTTCTGGACGACGTGGTGACCGGACTGTGGGAAGGAGTTACCTTCCGTCAACGCGTTGTACCAGGAGTACGGGGCGAAAGGCTTCGAGGTGGTGCAGATCAGCTTTCGCGAGAATCCTGACCTGGTGAGACGGACTGTGCAGGAGCGCGGGTATGTGGCTCCGGTCCTCCTGGACGAGCGTGGCGATCTGACCGGCCGGGTCTATGGCGTGTGGGGCCCGGGCACGAAATACTTCGTCGACCGCAAGGGCCGCGTCGTGGGTCGGCATGTGGGACCCAACGACTGGAACACGCCCGCCGGCCGCGCCTTCATTCAAGCGCTGCTCGAGACCGATAGCAAGCCCTAAGCGTCCGAGCGGCGAGCGACGCCACGGGCGGTGCCCTCGGCACGCCCGTGGTGTTCCTCGACACCGGGCTCCAGCAGCCGGTGGGGCTCATGCAGCCCGGCCAGTTCGCGCTGGTCACCGGCCTCTACGCCGGCTTCCGGGAGGCGAGCGGCCCCGCGGATCCCGTCAAGCGCACCATCGGCAAGGTGCGTCTGGACGCCACGCTGACCTCGTTCGCCGACCACCTGGGCGACCCGCGGGGCCTCAGCCTCGGTCCCGACGGCTCGCTCTATCTGGCGGATGGCACCGCCGGCCGCCTGCTCCGCTTCCGCGCCCCGGCGCCCCCGCTGCTCGACCCGCTGCCGGCCTTCACCAACCAGCCCACGATCACGGTGACGGGCACCGCTGATCCCAGCCTCCGCATCGACATCGTCGTGCTGGTCAATGACGTGGTGACGACGGTCGTCACGGGGACCACGGATGCCACCGGGCGCTTTTCGCTCGTCGTGCCGCTGACCGCGAACGCCACCAACACGCTGGCCGTCTTCGCCACGCCCAGCGGGGGCAATGGGCTCAGCTCGGTGCCCACGACCGTGAGCCTGACCCACACCACCGCCTCCCCCGCCGTCGCGCTGCTCCAGCCGGCGCCAGGGGCCTTCGTGCGTCAGGCCATCACGCTCACGGCCCAGGCTACGGACTCGACCGGGGTCGCGTCCATCACCTTCGTCCTCGACGGCCGCAGCCTCGCCACCGTGCTCAACCCCCCCCCACGAGCTTCACGGCCAGTACGACGCTGAACACGACCACGGTGGCCGACGGGGCACATTTCCTCACCGCCGTGGCCCAGAACCGGGCCGGCACCACCCGTCCTTCGCCAAAACCGCTCCCGACTCGGTTGACGACGACCCATGCTCTCGCGACAGGCCCGGAACGCCAGGAGACTGTAGACAGCGGGTCGGAGGCAGGGCAGTCGGCAGCTTGGGGCCATAGGCCCGCCACGGAAAGAGGTGGAGCTCGAGGTGGGACGGCGAGCGGGGTGCCGGGCGTGGCGGGTGGGGCTGGACGGAGCGGGTGATGCGAGATCAGGCCGCCCGCCGGACGTAGCGATGATGCAGGCCACCGACTTCGGGAATCTGGACGACCATGCCGAGCTCCGGCCGCTCGATTGGCCGTCTATCGGGTGCATCTTTGTCGAGCGAGAGATGAGTTCGCGCCCGGTGATAGTACGCGAAGTAACGGGTCAGGATGCGGCGCAGGTGCGGTTCGCCAAGGACGAGGACATGATTCAGACACTCGCGCCGGATCGAGCCGATGAGCCGCTCCGCGAAGGGATTCTGCCACGGGCTGTAGGGCGCTGTCAGGACTTCACAGATCCCCATGCCCTTCACTCGTTGCCGGAACGCGTGACCGTAGATACTGTCACGATCGCGGAGGAGATAGGCCGGCGCGGAGTCGTCCGGGAAGGTGTCGACGACCTGCTGGGCGGTCCAGGCAGCGGTGGGATGCTCGGTGACGTTGCAGTGGAGGACACGACGGCGATGGTGGGCGAGCACGACGAGGACGAAGAGGACGCGCTGCTGCGCGGTAGGCACCGTGAAGAAATCGACAGCGACGAGGTCCCGGACACGGTTGGTCAGGAACGCCCGCCAGGTCTGGGAGGGTGGTGAGGGCCGTTTGGGGATCAGCCGAGAGACGGTGCGCTCGGCCACGTCGAGGCCGAGCTTCAGGAGTTCACCATGGATTCTCGGGGCGCCGCAGAGCGGATTGGCCGCGGCCATTCGTATGACAAGGGCCTTGATCTCGGCGTTGACGGGCGGACGGCCCACGGTGGACCGGCCGGAGAGCTTGGTCCAGTGCTCGCGGAAGCGGCGCCGCTGCCAACGCAGGACGGTGTCGGGGGTAACGATCACGAGGGACTGCCTCCACCCGGCCCAGACCCTGGCCAGCCAGATCCAGAAGAGACGATCAGTCGTGCGAAGCTTGGGCCGGGTCGCCGTTCGCTTGTACACGGCGAGCTGGTGGCGCAAGGCGAGGTTCTCCAGGGCGAGCTGGCGGTGGCCGCTGCAGAGGAAGGGGAGGAGTCGAAGCAGGTGGAGCAGGAGGGTGATCATCGAGCAGGGATTGTCTACCGGATCAGAGCCGACAGATCAACCACTTGCCTGCCGGACGGATTTTGGCGAAGGACAGGCTGAACCGCGTCTGCGGCTCGCTACGCCCCCTTGACCTCGGCGAAGACCTTCTTGGCCGTTAGGAGCGCCTCGCGGACCGCCGGCACGCCCACGTACCCCGACATGTGGAGGAGAACCTCGGTCAGCTCCTCCGGGGTCCAGCCCTGGCGCAGGGCCATGCGGACGTGGATGGCCAGCTCGGGGTGCTGCCCCATGGCCGTGTCCGACACCACGCACACGAGCGTCCGGGTCTTGAGATCCAGCCCCGGCCGCGTCCAGAGCATGCCGAAGACGGTCTCGGTGGCGAGATCGATGAACTTGCGCATCGTCGGATCGGCGTACGTGGTGCGGTTCGTCTGCTCGACGAAGTCGTCGCCCAGCAGCTTACGGCGGATCTCGCTGCCCCGCCGGTAGGTCTCGCTCTCAGCCATGAGGACTCTCCTTGAGGCCCGCGCCCTCAGGCCATTCCGGGGACGAAGGCGTCCCGCCCGCGCGCGTACGTGCGCTGCCGCTGCGCCGCGTTGCGATTGACGAGCGGGCGCAGGTACATCGGGTGGGTGACGCTGCGCACCTCGTGCTCGATCACGAACAAGACCTGCCGCGTGTCGGGATCCACGATCTTCTCGAACCGGTACTGATACGGGTCGCTCTCCTCGGAGATCAGCCCCCGCTCGTTCAGCTTCCCGTGCGGGCCCGAGAAGTCGGCGATGTAGATCGCGATATGGTGACCGTCGTAGGCCGCCAGCGGCGCGTCCGTCTCGCGGAAGATGAGGTGCTGGGTCCGACCGACGCAGACGCGGGCGGCCGCATCCCCCCCGATCTTGGTCAAGGTGGCGGGAGCCCCCATGACGGTCTCGTAGAAGCGCGCGATGCCGGCGGCGCTCCCCCGACCGACCGGGAACTCCACGTAGGGCATGCCGAGGGTCATGTCGCCGAACTGGGGTCCCGGCGCGTGGCAGCGGATCCGGTTGCCCCAGGGACAGGTGACGGCCACGTGGCCGTTCTCGACGGAGTACTCGAAGGCCGTCCCGCCCAGCGCGCCCTTGACGGCCGCCAGTCGCGCCGTGAGGGCGTCGAGGTCGGGGACGACCACCCCGACGTGCCCCCGGACCACCTGGGGGTCGGCGGTGGGCAGGTGGAACTGCTGTTGCCCCAGGTTGATCCACATGTTCTCGAGCCCGACCATGAGGTAGGGGTCGCGCGTGAACCCCAGCCCCACGACGTAAAACGCCGTGGCCAGCTGCTGCGACGGGATACGCACGTTGACGTGCTCCAGGGCCACGATGTTGCCGATGTCCTGAGCGCTGCGATCGTAGGTCTGAGCCATGGGTTCCCTCCCAGCCGCCCCATACGATATACCATCTGTGTCCACCTCGGGCACAAGGAGGATCCCATGGAACGGATTGCGGAGATCGAACGGCCGGGCATGGTGACACGGACGTTCTTCAAGCTGGGGGAGCGGATGTTCGGCCAGGTGCCGACTCCCGAGCGTCTCATGGCGCATCGGCTGCCCCTCATGCTGGGGATCGGTGGCCTCTACGGCGCCATCGAGTGGTTCGGGAAGATCGACGCTGAGCTTCGCGCGCTGCTCAACGTGCAGGTGGCCGCCCTCTACGACGCGCCCTACTGAATGGACATCCGTCACGCCGTCGGCGTGAAAGCAGGTGTCCCGGCGGACAAGCTCGCCGACATCCTGACGTACCGGGAGAGCCCTTGTTTCAGCGAGCGGGAGCGCGTCGCGCTCGAATTCTGCGAGCGGATCACCCGCGACGACCTCGAGGTGTCCGACGCGTGCTTCGCGCGGCTGCGGGAGCACTTCACGGAGGCGGAGATCGTCGAGCTGACCTTCATCATCGGGTACCAGACCTTCGCGAGCAAGTTCGCGAAGGCGTTCAGGCTAGAGCCCCAGGGCTTTGCGCGGCCCCAGGCCGACGGCGAGGGTCGAGGTCCGGGACAGACAGGCGCTGAGGTAGCGCCGCCACCACCGGGTCCGGGGGGGCCCGAACTCCAGGCTCCAGGCCAGGCGGGGCTGGTCGGTCAGATTGGGCCCGGTGTAGTGGAGGGTGCGCGGCAGGTGCACCGTGGCTCCACCCGCCGGTAGGGGGCAGGGGACGGCGGCGGAGGCATCCACTGACTCCGCCTCCATGACGTGCGCGCTGGTCCGCCCGCCCCGCCGGCGATGAGGCACCACCTCGCCCAGGTGGCTGCCGGGGATGAAATGCATGCAGCCCATCTCGACCGTGACCTCTTGCATCGGGATCCAGAAGTGCAGGCCGCTGAGCGGCCCCCGGTCCTCGGTGTAGGCCTGGTCCTGATGCCACGGCGTGGCCCGTTCGTTGTGGGGCGGCTTCAGGATCGCGTGGTCATAGCCGGTGTGGAGCGCGCGGCATCCGAGCAGCTGCTCGGCCAGCGCGCCACAGCGGGCGAAGGCCAGCGTGGCTCGCAGCCGGGGGGCCAGGCGCAGCGTCCAGTTGATTTCCGGGATCTGGGGAGTGCCGTCGTGCCGCCCCTCATCGCCGAGGTCCACGGTGTGCTGAGGCGGGAGCTGGCGAAGGCGGGCGTACAGCTCATCGAGGATGGTCTGGATCCGCGCCAGATCCTCGGGCGTCGTGAACCGCTCGATGGCCAGGAAGCCCTGCCGGTGGAAGCGGTCGATGTCCTCGGCCGACAGGGCCGGCAGGCCGAGCTTCTTGATCGGCGAGGAGCCTGCAGCGTCGACAAAGAGCCGCATCAACCGCTAACGATTGCAAAGACCGAACCGGCCCGGGAAGGGGCAAGCGCCGGGGGGTGCCGGCCGCGCCCCGCCCTTTGGGGCCCGCAGCGGGCCGGCTTGTGCCGTTCCAACTTGTTGATACTAAATCTGTCCACGAACGACGTACACGGTGCCTTCCTAGGCGCGAATAGTTGGAACGGCACTAGTTGAATATCTTGTCATTGCCGCCTGCAGCGGGTTGCGGAGGGTGAGACGCGCGGTTCGCACCGGGCGCGCGGTGTGCCGGACGCCGGCCAGTGGGCCTCGCGGGCGCCGGTCAGGGCGCCGGGCACGGCGTGAAGACCGCGCCCAGGACCGGGTGCGCGCCCGCGGGCAGTGACACCGGGCGGTGGCTGGCCAGCTCGATCGCCACCGGGCCTTCCTGGCCTGAGCCATCGATCTCGACGGCGATACGCATGGGCGAGCCCGGCCACCGATAGATCACCCGGCCGTTTTCGCTCTCTCTGGACTCGCCCTGCAGCACAGACGCCCACTGCGCTTGCGACCGGTCACGGGCGTGGGCGCGCAGGCGCAGCCCCACGATCGTCACGGGTGGGGGCGGATCCGGCGGTCCCGGCGGCGGCTGCCAGCGGGGCGGGCCCTCGCCGCCGCGCGAGGTCTCGGCGAGCTGGACGACGATGCCGAGCGCCTGCTTGGGGTGAAGGAACGCCTCCTTCCAGTGCGGATTCGAGTCGTCGTATCCCACGATCTCGTAGCCGTGCTCCCGGGCGCGCTCGCACGCCTCGCACAGGCGCGGCACCCTGAAGGTCACGTGGTGGATGCCCGGGCCGTGCCGGGCCAGGAAGCGATGCAGGAAGCCGTCCTCGCCCAGCGGCTCGAGGATCTCGAGGCGTCCGCCCCCGTCGAAGCGCCACTGGGCGAAGCGATAGGCGCCGGACGGCGCGCCGTAGGTGGGCATGCCGCCCAGCTCGCCGACGAGGAACGGCGTCGCCTCCGCCATGCGCGGGACGGCGATGGCGATGTGATCGAAGCGGATCGTCGACACCGACGTCGTAGTGTACGCCATGGCGGGGCGCATCCGATCGCCGCCCTGCAGGAGCGAGGGGCCCCCGAGAGCGCCTTTAGGAGATGCACTGATCCTGTGCATTGTGACCAGAATCTGTGCAACTGGTGGAGCCCGCACCGCGCTAACCATCTGATTTCCTGAATCGACGCTCGTGGTCCGAACGTTGCGACCCTCCCACACGCCGGCGCACAGTTCGGTCGTCTCCAATGTAGGACGGGCCAGGAGGGCATGGTGGGCAAGCCCGTCACCTATGTGGCCAAGCCAGCCGTAACTCGCCCTTCCGTCGGCACGTTGCGGCCTCGCCAGGGGTCTGCCCTCCGCCGTAAGGCCACGTCCCGGCCGGTTCTCCTCACAGTGGATGACGACGCGCGCATCCATGACAGCTTTCGAACCATCTTTGGGAACGACTGCGAAGTGCTCGAGGCGCGCGACGCTTCGAGCGCGATCAAAATCCTGACATCACGGGCGGTCGACCTCGTCCTGTTGGACCTCCTGATGCCCCGCATGAATGGCTTCGCCGTCCTTGAGCGCGCCCGAGCGCTCCGCCGAGACGCGAAGGTCATCGTCGTGACCGCCGTCGACACGGCCAGCACGGCGGTGGCGGCGATGCGGTTGGGCGCCCTGGAGTACGTGACCAAGCCGTTCGATCCGATCTCGCTCGAACTGCTCGTGTGGCGCGCCCTGGCCGACCCGGCCGCCCCATCGGCGTTCACGCCCCCGCAGACGCCCGGGCGGCCGCGCCACGTCTGGGTCGTCGGCGGGAAGCTTGGCGCTCGCGCCAGCCTGGCGGTCACCCTGGGAAACGACGGCCAGGTGGTCGCGCTGCCCACTGTCGCCGCGGCGTTGACCGAGATCAGCCCTGCCCTGCCCGATCTCATGATCGTGGACCTCGCCTCGGCCGGTGGCGGCCAGGCCGGCGTCCTCGAGGCCTTACGGGCTCGCTTCCCGGAGGGCCCGCTGATTCTCACGTCCACGATCGATCGCCCGGGCGTGGCTCTGGAATTGGCGGTGCCCGAACGGCAGGTCGTTTTTCTTGGATCGGTGACCGTCGCGGCGCTGCTTGAGGAGAGCGCCAATCTGCTGTCCGCGAAGCCCGGCCTCACCCCTCCGCGCCGCTTCAGTCTGGCGATCATGCGAGTCATTGAGCAGGTGAGTCGCGCCTACTCCGAGACGACGGCCGAACGCCTGGCCCGGGGTTCCGGCCTGTCGCCCCGTCATCTGTCGCGGACGTTCGGCGAAGAGATGGGCATGAGCGTGAAGCGCTACCTCACGCGTGTCCGGGCCGAAATCGGTACGTACCTCCTCGGGGAGACTCGAGAGAAGCTCGATGCGATCGCGGCGATGGTCGGCCTGTACGATGCGGCGCATCTGGCCCGCGTCTTTCGCCGGCTGGGCCTGGGGAACCCCGGCCTCTACCGGAAGCGCTGAAATCTAAATCCCGGCGCCGGGTTATCGCCTCGCCAACCCACCGCCGCGCCGCGCGGCGGCCCTCCCGCTCATGGCCGATTTTTCCTACATTTTGTCCGAAATGTACATTGACAGTGCGCCGATGTTCGCCGAAGTTGCACGAGCATGCTCGAGCTCCGACGCGTCGTCCTCCTGCTGGTCGTGCTCATCGGCGCGCTTCTCTCTTTCGTCGCGCCGGCCGCCGCCGACATCTTCTACCTCTACGACGACCTCGGGCGGCTGATCGCGGTCGTGGATCCGGAGGGGAACGCCGCGACCTACACGTACGACGAGGTCGGTAACCTCCGGGCGATCCAGCGGATCGATGCCGGCACGAGCCTGGTGGGGATCACGCTCGTCACGCCCAACCGCGGACGCGTCGGCACCCAGGTGTCGATCTTCGGCAAGGGTTTCAGCGCCACCGCGGCACAGAACACCGTCACCTTCAACGGCACCGCCGCGACCGTCACTGAGGCGGCTCCGAACCGGATCACCACGTCCGTCCCTGCTGGGGCCACGACGGGGTTGATCAGCGTGACGAGCCCGCTGGGGACGGCGACGTCTCCAACCCCGTTCACGGTCGCCGGCGCGATGGCCGTCGAGCCCGCCGGCGCCGCCGTTCTCGCAGGGGCGAGGCAGCAGTTCCAAGCGACCGAGGGCGGAAGCCCGACGGCGGACGTGACGTGGGCGGTCAACGGGATCACCGAGGGTGACACGACGATCGGGACGATCTCCGCGAGTGGGCTCTACATGGCGCCCGCCACCATCCTCGGCTCGACGGGAACGACGACGGTGACAGTGACGGCCACCCACCGGGACGATCGGCAGGCCAGCGGGTCGGCCTCGGTGACGGTCATCGCGCGAACGGCCTTCTTCAGTGCCGTCAGCGTGGCGCTCGCCGCCTACGCCCCGGGCCGCACGGTCAACCAGAACGTCGGCTCGTCCCTCAGCGTCCAGGTCGCAGAGTCGCCGGCTCTCCTGGTAGCTGGGGGCCCGGTCGCGGCCGCGGTGGCGGAGTCGGGGACTCAATTCGTCGGCGCCGGCGCGGTGGCGGCCACGGTGGCGCCGGTGATCACCGGACGGTCGCCGGCCAGCGCCGCGCCCGGCACCAACCTCGCGATCACGGTGACCGGCTCGGGCTTCACGGGAGCGACCGGCTTGAGCTTCCTGCTGGCGACCGGCGCCGATTCGAACATTTCCGTCACGAATCTCCAGGTCAATCCCGACGGCACCGAAGCCACTGCACAGGTGTCGATCCTCAGCGGGGCTGTGGTGGGGGGCCGGGTGATTCAGATCACGACCCCTGGCGGCGCATCGACCCGCGCGGGGACCGGCGGCAACGTCTTCAACGTGCAATGAGCGGGAGGAGGGCGCGTTCTATGCGGACGAAATGGCTGGCGACCCTGGCCTGTGTCACTGCGTGGTGGCTGGGCGGCGGGCCCGCCGTCGCGCAGACGTTCAACAGTGGCAGTACCGGCGCGGATGGGGCCTTCAGCCCGACCGCCAACACGACGCTCGCCTTACCGGCGAGCGGTGTCTTCAACTTCACCACCGTCACCATCCCCGCCGGAGTCACGGTGACCTTCACCCGTAATGCCACGAACACTCCGGTCACGATCCTGGCGAGCGGCGACGTCACCATCGCCGGAACGATCGGCGTGAGCGGATCCGCAGGCGGGGTAGGGGCCGCGAGCGGAACCATCTTCGCGAATAACGGGGGCGCGGGCGGTCCCGGAGGATTCGCCGGCGGATCGGGGGGCAACGGCATCGTGTCGACGGTGGGCGGGGCCGGCCTGGGCCCGGGCGGCGGTGGCACCGCGGGGGCCGTCTCGCATGGCGGGGGTGGAGGATTCCTCACCGCCGGCGTCCCCGGGGCGATCTTCAATGGACTCCAGGGGGCTGGTGGCCCGGCGTACAGCACGGCCCCGCTGCTTCCCCTCATCGGCGGCTCCGGCGGCGGGGGTGGCAGCGAGAACCAGGGCAAGACGGCGGGCGGAGGCGGCGGGGGCGGGGGCGCACTCGTCGTCGCGTCCTCGGGGACGATCACCCTGACCGGCACCCTGAAGGCGCGGGGTGGAGACGGGGGCGGAGTTGCCGGGACGGGCACGGGCGGTGGTGGCAGCGGAGGCGCCATCCGACTCGTCGCCACGACGGTCACGGGTTCGGGAGGCACCATTGACGTCGGCCCGGGGATCGCTGGCTCTGGCCTGTTCCCCGGTGGCCAGGGCAAGGGCAGTTTCGGTCGGATTCGCCTCGAGGCCTACTCGAACACGGCCGTCCTTAACTTTCCGTCCACTCCGCCGACGGCGATCTCGGCCGTCACCCAGCCCACGTCGACGACGCTGGCCAACGGTCCAAGCTTGAGGATCACCGCAGTCGGCGGGGTCTCGGCCCCGGCCTCGCCAGCGGCCTCTTACTCGTCGCCGGACATCACGTTGTCGGCCGGCACGACGAACCCCGTGGCGGTCAGCCTGGCCGCCACCAACATCCCGCTCGGCTCGACAGTCACGGTGACGGTGCGGGGACAGCTCGGTGGGATCGCCTCGTCGGTCTCGGCCTCGCTGACCGGCACCGACACGAGTTCGACCGGCTCCGCGAACGTCACGCTGCCGCTCGATCAACCGAGCGTAATCAGCGCATCGACGACGTTCACGCGGGTGGCGGCACTCAACGGAGGACCGGTCTTCGTCGAGGGCGAAATCGTCGACCGCATCCGCGTCGCGGCCACGTTCGGCGCTGGTCCCTCGCAGGTCACCTACATCACCCGGTCCGGCCGCGAGATCGTGATGACGGCTCAGCCGTGAGACACGGTATGCGCGGACGGCCGCAGCAGCTTCTGGCGGGCGCGTTGCTCGTCGCGGGTTTGCTGCTGCCATCTGCGTCACGGCCGCAGGGTCAGTCCGCGTCGGCAATGGGGCTATTTGCTGACCCGATCGCCTATCACGCCGCGGCGTGGCTGACGGACGGGCGGCTCCTTCTGATAGGTGGTACGACCGGGAGCGGCACCGCCGATCAGATCCGCGTCATCGACCGCACCGGCCGGATGGCGGTCAGCACCCTCGCTGCTGCCCGGACCGCCGCGACCGCCACGCTCCTGGCCGACGGCTCGGTCGCCGTGGCCGGCGGGGTCGATGTCCGAGGCCCGTTCGACACGGTCGAGATTCTGAATCCGGCCACGGGCGCGAGCGCCGTCGCCTCGGTTCGCCTGCCACGGGCGGTGAGCGAGCACACGGCCACGCTCCTGCCGAACGGACGGCTGCTCATCACCGGCGGCCGAGATGCGCGGGGCCAGAGCCGCGCCACGGTGCAGTGGCTGGATCTCACGACCGCTCACGCCTCCGACCTCGTTGACCTCGCCGTGGCCCGCGCGGGGCACACCGCGAGTCTGCTGACAGATGGCCGGGTGCTCGTGGCCGGCGGGCAGGGGCCGGCGGGCGTGACGGGCTCCGCGGAGATCTGGGATCTGGCCAGCCTGACCAGCACGACACTTCCCGCGGCTCTGCGGCAGCCGCGCATGGGCCACACGGCGACTTTGCTCCCGTCAGGTGAGGTCCTCATCAGCGGAGGCGTTGGGGCTGACGGGCGCGCCCTGGCAACGATCGAACGCTTCGATCCCGTAACCGGGATCTTTCGTGCGAGCTCGGTGAGCCTGCTCTCGCCGCGCGCCCACCACACGGCGACCCTCCTGCCCACGGGCGAGGTCCTCCTCTGGGGCGGCGTCGACCGTTCCGGGGCGATCCTGGCGGCCGGCGAGATCTTCGATCCGCGACGGGAGACTCTGCGCGCGGTGAGCCAGCCCCTGGGGGCGCTGGCTGCTGATCAGGCGGCTCCTGCTCTCTTCGCGAGCCTTCCCGGCGACGGCGCCAGCGATGTGCCGACTACTGCCTCCATCGCGCTCCGCTTCTCCGAGCCGCTCCGCATGACGAGCGTGACAACCGGCACCGTCACGATGACCGGGCCCGCGAAAGACGTCGCAATCGCGGTGGTGCCGGCCGACGCCGGGCTGCTGGTGTTCGTTACACCCGTCCAACCACTCCAGACGGGGACGACGTATGCCCTCCGGCTCGACGGTCTCGGGGATACGGCGGGCTGGCCGGTTCCCTCGACGCGGCTGACCTTCACCACGGCGGCCGCTCCAGGGACGGCTGTCGGCGGGGGCGGTGGAAGTCCTGGGGAGATGGCTTTGGGCCCGCCGATCTCCAGCGCACCGGCTGAGGGGGATCGCGGGCCGCTCGGTGACGAGCCCGGTGCCCCGGCTTCCGGAGGGCAGTCTCTGCCGCCGCTGGAGGCCCCGCCGGGGGTGACGGCCGTCGCCGGGCAAGCGCTGGAGCTTGATGGCACGCCGCTCGCGCACGTCACGCTCGAGATCGGCCACAAAAAGGCGAAGACAGACCAGACCGGGCGGTTCATCCTCGTCGCCGTCCCGCCGGGCCACGGCAGGATGCTGATCGATGGGCGCTCGGCGAGCCGAGCCGGCCGGACCTACGGGGTCTTCCAGGCGGGGTTGGAAGTAACGGCGGGACGAACGAACGTCCTACCGTTCACCATCTGGATGCCCGAGATCGATACCGCCCACGCCGTCACGATTCCGTCGCCCACGACGGCGGAGACCGTCATCACCTCGCCCGCGATTCCCGGCCTGGAGGTGCGGATTCCGGCGGGGTCCGTGATCTTCGACCATGAGCACCACGTGGCCACGCACCTCAGCCTCACGCAGATCCCGCTCGACCGTCCGCCGTTCCCGCTGCCGAAGCACGTCGACGTGCCGCTCTACTTCACCCTGCAGCCGGGCGCCGGGTACGTGTCCAACGCCACCTGGACCGGCGCGCGGATCATCTATCCGAACCGACGGCAGGCCCCGCCCGGTACCCGCTTCGACTTCTGGCACTACGATCCCGACGGCAAGGGGTGGTTCGTCTATGGTCAGGGCGAGGTGACGCGGGACGGGAGGCAGATTGTGCCCGATCCGGGCGTGGCCGTCTACGAGTTCACCGGAGCCATGGTCGCCCTCCCGTCGCTGGCGCCCCCGACCGGGCCCGTGGTGGCCGGCGCGAAGCGTGCCGATCCGGTCGATGTCGCCACCGGACTGTTCGTCCTGGAGAAGACGGACCTGGCCCTTCCCGACACGCTGCCGCTCGTGCTGACGCGGACCTATCGCCAGAACGACACCCGGTCGCGCGCCTTCGGCATCGGCGCCTCACACCCCTATGACATCTTCCTCGTCGGGGACGTCAACCCGTACACGTACGTCGACATCATTCTTCCCGATGGCGGCCGGGTGCATTTCACCCGGATCTCCCCGGGCACCGGTCCGGTCGACGCGGTCTACCAGCACACCGCCACGCCGACGGCGTTCTACGGGGCCAAGATCGCCTGGAATCCGGGGCCCTTCGTCTGGGAGCTGACGCTCAAGGACGGGACGGTCTGGTGGTTCCCGGAGGCCGCCCTGCAGACGATTGCCGCGAAGGCGGCCGTGAAGCAGATCCGCGATCGCTTCGGGAACACGATCCAGTTCGCCCGGGACGGGACCTCGGGGGATCTGCTGACGCTCACGTCGCCGACTGGCCGGTGGATCAACTTCACCTACGATACGAGCCATCGCATCACGGCGGCCGCCGACAATCTCGGCCGGCAAGTGCAGTACCAGTACGACGCGAGCGGGCGCCTGACGCAGGTCACCGATCCGAACGGAGGGGTGACGCAGTACACCTACGACGCCGACCATCGCATGCTCACGCTCCGCGACGCGCGGGGCATCACGTATCTGACCAACGCCTATGACGCCACCGGCCGGGTCATCACCCAGACCCAGGCCGACAACACGACCTTCCAGTTCGCGTACACGGTCGACGTCAACAACACGATTACGCAGACCGACGTGACCGATCCGCGCGCCATCGTCGAGCGGGTGACGTTCAACAGCCCGGGCTACATGCTGACCGACACGCGGGCCCTGGGGCGGCCGGAGCAGCAGGTAACGACCTATGCGCGGCAAGCGGGGACGAACCTGGTGCAGTCGGTGACCGACGCCTTGAACCGGCAGACGACCTTCACCTACGACACGATGGGCAACGTCACGTCTGTCACGCGCCTGGCCAGCACGCCCCAGGCCGTCATGACGAGCTTCACCTGGGAGGCGCCGTCCGCGACGACCTTCAACCGGCTGACCAGCGTCACCCCCCCGCTCGGCCCGACGACGACGAGGACGTTCGCGTACGACGACGTCAACCACAGGGTCACGGTCACCGATCCGCTGGGACACGCGACGGTGCTGACCCAGAACGCGGCGGGCCAAGTGGTGTCGGTAGCCAACGCGCTGCAGCAGGCGACGACGTTCGAGTACGACCTGCCGGGAAATCTCACGGCCATCGTCGATCCGCTGGGGAACCGCGCCACCCGCGCCTATGACGCCGTCGGCCGGCTCACGCAGCAGACGGATCCGCGCGGCACCACGACGGCCTACGTCTACGACCTGCTGAACCAGCTCCGCGCCCTCGGCGATCCGCTCGGCACGACGCGCTTCACGTACGACGCCAACGGCAACCTGCTCTCCGTCACCGACGCGCGGGGCAGCGGGACGAGCTACGCCTACAACAACATGGACAGGCTCCAATCGCGTACCGACCCCCTGCTCCGCTCGGAGAGCTACACCTATGACAACCACGGCAACCTCGCGACCTTTACCGATCGGAAGAGCCAGATCACGAGCAGGACCTACGACGGACTGAACCGCCCGGCACTCGTGACGTATGCCGACACGTCCACCACCGCCTACACCTGGGACGCCGGCGATCGCCTGACCCAGATCACCGACTCCCTCTCCGGAACCATCACGCGGAGCTACGACCTTCTGGACCGGCGGACCCAGGAGACCACCCCGCAGGGCACCATCAGCTACAGCTACGACGCGGCCGGGCGGCGGACCAGCATGACGGCGGCCGGCCAGCCGACCGTCACGTATGCGTACGACAATGCCGATCGCCTGACGTCGATCACGCAGGGCGCGTCGCTCGTGACGTTCGGCTATGACAACGCGGATCGCCGCACCTCGCTCACCCTGCCCAACGGTGTGACGACGACCTACGCCTACAACGCCGCCTCCCAACTCACAGGCCTCACGTACGCACTCGGCGCCACGACGCTCGGCACCCTCATCTACGGCTACGACACCAACGGGAACCGGAGGGCGGTCGGGGGCACCTGGGCCCGCACGGGCCTCCCCCAGCCGGTCGCTTCCGCCACCTACAACGCCGCCAACCAGCAGCTCACCTTCGGCGCCCAGACGCTCACCTACGACCTGAATGGCAACCTCACCAGCGATGGCACGAATACCTACGCCTGGAATGTGCGGAACAAGCTCGCCACGATCACCGGCCTTGTGCCGGCCAGCTTCGTCTACGACGGGACGGGCCGGCGCCGCGCGAAAACAATTAGCGATAGCACCACCAACTTCCTCTATGATGGAATCAATCCCATTCAGGAGCAGGCGGGCGCTTCGGTCAGGAATCTCCTGACCGGGCTCGGCGTGGATGAATATTTGACACGCGATGATGGGGCAGGGCTGCGGTTGTTTCTTGCGGACGCTCTCGGGTCGACCATCGCGCTCGTCGACAATGCCGCAGCGGTCCAAGGGGAGTACACCTACGAGCCGTTTGGAGCGACGACGGCTACGGGAACGTTGGGGGCCAACACGCTGACCTATACCGGCCGCGAAGACGACGAGACGGGGCTGAAGTACTACCGGGCGCGGTACTACCACCCCGCGTTCCAGCGCTTCATTAGCGAGGATCCGATCGGGCTTTTGGCGGGAGACCCCAACTTCTACATCTACGTCGGGAACAATCCCGTCAGCTTCGTTGATCCCACAGGTCTGGATAAGGAGAGGCCGTCCTGCTTTAGCCGTAACAGGTTTGCAAGCCTGTTCGCGGGCACAGGCTGGGAACCTGTGGTCACGGTGGTTGAGATTGTCTCACTTTCGTCGCTTGCGACCGATCTTGTGGCGACCGGCGTAAAGGCGACGCGCGTAGGCGTTGGCGGGCCTAAGCAGCCTTATGCTAGTGGCCTAAACGCTTTGTCTCGCGGTCTTGGCCGTGCCGTTGGCCGTCCGGCACTGACGGGGGCTCTTGTTGCGGTTGGTGATATTGCGACTCCCATCCTCGCTGTAACTGCGACATTCACCGGTGCGTACGACGCGACAATACTCGCACAGTGCGCCCTCGGAGTAATCGAGTGAACCATGTTTAGCCAATGGCGACGAACCCTGCTTGGCCGTCTCGCTGACAGAGAGGATCTAGGAAAGACGAAGGCCTACCAGCAGTACTGGGCGGGGTTACCCGAGCGAGACGTGATGGAACTTTTCGAACTGCTCGAGACGGAATACCAGGTGCCACCGGGTCTGCTACGACCAGAAGATGACGTGAACAAGCTCCTAGGGCCAGTGAGGACAAGGAATCCTTTTAGGTGGCTTTTCTACCGGGCGCGTACCGAAGACAGAATCGCTGAAATCAACTATCAACTAGGTAAGCGCCAACGACAGCGTGGAACGCAGAAGGCGTGGGAGCAGGCTCGGATTGTGACAGTAGGCGACCTCATGCGCGCTTGGTGTGGGCAGCCCCCTGTGACAAATTTGCCGCCCGAACGTTAGAATCGGGCGCGGTACTATCATCCCGGGCTTCAGCGCTTTATCAGCGAGGATCCGATCAGCTTCGCTGCGGGCGACGTTAACCTCTACGGTTACGTCTTCAACTCGCCCACTGGGCTTCGTGATCCGCTTGGCTTGGCGGTCGATCCGGTGTCCCTCACGGCATTCGCGATTTTTTGCGGAGGGGGCGCTGTAATCAATGTCACGACGAAATACGTCCTAGCAGGACGTAAACCAACGCTAGGCGACGCGGCGATCGGCTGCGGCGTAGGGGTGTTGACCCTGACCGCGGGGATAGCGGCCGCAGGTGCAGCGGTTGTCGTTACGGCAGGCGATATCGCAACGCTCACAACCACCGCGCACGGCGCCGCGCGAATTGCTGGGCCGCTCGCAACACGTGGTGGTGTACTCTCAGCCGAACAGATCGCCGCGGTCCAGGCTTCTGGTCGAGTCATGACGCAGACAGACAGTGCGGTCGTCCGCATTCTGCAGACCGCAGGTGGTCGATTTAACGTTGTCATCGAAGGTGAGAAAGGCCTCATCACGACTTTCGAAAATCTCTCTCAGAAGTCGCTCGATGGACTGGCGAAGAGGTACGGATGGCAGTAGCGGAGAATGTTGTCTGTTGCTTCTGTGGCGTGTCGTTGCTCGAGTCGGACGCCGTTCGGATTGTGGTGTGGCCGACCCGCGAACGAGATGAGTCGCAGAAACTGCATTCCCATCGAATCTGTCTGTTGAACAAGCTCCATCCCGAGGTCCCAGCACATCCTGCCCTTGGGGACGAGATCGGATAACGGGCTCACAACCGCAGTGGCCATTACTAAGGTAGGCCCACCTACCATACCCGTGGGCGCGTGACCGGCGCCGCCGTGCATCGGCCGCGCCCGTCATCGTCGGCGGAACCCGCGTCGCACCATCCTCGATCCTCCGGAACTCGCGGCGGGTGTGAGGATAGGGCGCGATACTATCATCCGGGCCTGCAGCGGTTTGTCAGTGAAGATCCGATCGGATTTGCGGGGGGCGACGTAAACCTTTACGCCTACGTCGCCAACGACCCGCTGAAATGGACTGATCCTCTCGGCCTCGAAGTCTTGAATCCGCAGAACCTACCCGTCCAGCCGGCGGTATTGGAAGCGCTCCATGCGTTCAATCGGCACATCGTGCTCTGCAAAGACATCGTGATCACGGGCGGTGATCGACCTGGCGACCCTGAGAGTCACGGTCAGGGATTGGCGGCGGACATTAACGTCCCCGGGCAACTGCACCTGCTCACCGCGAACCAAGCGGCCGAGAGTGGTCTCTTCGGCGGCGTAGGATGGTACGAAGAGGGGTATTACGATCCAAGGGATCCAAAAGTTGGGCCGCATGTTCACGTGGATCTCCGCAAGGGAACATTCAGATGGGGACACGCCACGAGCGGCAGAGAGTACCACGGCTCGTTTCCGCGATATACCGGGCCGCGCCAAGAATGTCCTCAGTCGCAGGGAGAAACACTTTCGGGGAGGAAATAGTGCGCATGTACGGCGCTCCTTTCGCGGTCGGGATGCTGCTCATTCTCGCTAGTCTTTGGGTGGCGATCCCTGCAGAGGCGGACGTTATTCAATTGGCGCCGGTCGAGAGCAAGATAGAGGCGGATGCAATTAGGGAGCGAAGCGTCTGGGAGTTGAAAGAAATCGAGAGCGCGAAGTTATTCATCATAAACTTCGTGTCGAAGTGGGACGTCGAGCGGAAGTATCGCTCGACATCGGCGGCGTATAAGAAGTGGCGGAAGTCTGATGCGTTGAAGAGCGCGTTCAACAAGGGGAGCTACGATCGCATCGAGTTTCTGAGAACGGACCTAGTGACCGACGGTGCTTCCCAGGCACCGAACACGAAAGAGTTGACTGTAAAGGCCAACCTGCATTGGTTCGTGGAGGGCTATGAAGGGAGCCAGACGTTCTACTTCATCCTGACGAAGGAAAGAGGCGACTGGGTCGTAGATCGCCTCGTCCACTGAAGCAGTAGGCAGCGTTTCCACACGATTTCGACGCAGGCAGATTGTACTACTACCGGGCGCGGTACTACCATCCCACGCTGCAGCGGTTTGTCAGTGAAGATTCGCTTGGGTTCGCAGCAGGCGACGCCAATCTCTATGCGTACGTGGGGGCCTGGGTGAACAACCTCTTGCTTCGTCACAGCTAGCGCTGCACGGCGGGGACCCAGGCGGCGGTGCGGCCGGCGATGGTGACGCGGCGGATCTTCTCGCCGCGCGCCGTCACCGCGCCGGCATCGCGGTCCCAGCGGTGGTGGAAGAGCCAGGTGCGGGGAAAGCGGTCGCCGTCCGCCCGTAGCCTCACCGCCGTGGTGAGGACCGACCGCAGCGCCGCGCGCAGGCGCCGGGCCTCCGCGTCCGACAGCGAGCGGGCCGGCCTCCGCGGGGCGATGCGCGCCTGGTAGAGGACCTCGTCGGCGATCCAGTTCCCAACGCCCGCCGCGAACGACTGGTCCAGCAGCACCGCCTTGACCGGCGCCGCCCGCTCGCGGAGCAGCGCGCCGAACCGCTCGGGCGGCGGCAGCTCCCACAGGGCGTCGAAGCCCAGGAGGCTGATGGGCGGCTCCCGGCGTGGATCGTCGCGCAGGCGGATGCGGCCGAGGCGGCGGGCATCCGCGATCACCAGCTCCCCGCCGTCGTCGAACGTCAGCCGTAGCCGGGCGAATCGCGGCGGCCAGGCGGCGGCGGGACCCCGGCGGCCGCTCGAGACCAGCTTCACGCCGGGCGTGCGCGAGGTGTGAAGCCCGCCGGTCATGCCGAAGTGCAGGCAGAGCCAGGGGCGCCGGTCGAGCTCGAGCCAGAAATGCTTGCCGTGCCGGTGGACGCCGAGCACGCGGCGGCCGAGGAGCGCCCGGCGCAGGCGCGCCGGCGCGACGCCCTCGAAGACGATCGGATCGTCGGCGCACCACACGCCGGTGATCCGGCGCCCGACGGCCACGCGCCGGGCCGCCAGGCGGGCCACGTCAACTTCGGGGAGCTCGGGCATAGTGTCGTCGAACCGTCTGGCGTAGGATAGCCCACATGAAAATCACCGCCATCGAGAGCTTTGTCTTGAGAGTCCCCACGCCCCACCCCATCGCGCTGGAGTTCGCCGAGCACAAGCTGGTCGTCGCGAACATTCAGACCGACGAGGGGCTCACCGGGCTCGGCTACAGCCTCGCCTTCGGCGGCGGTGGGGCCGAGGCCATCCAGGTATACCTGGAATCGCGCCTCAAGCCGGTCCTGCTCGGCGAGGACCCGCTCTTCGTCGAGCGGCTGTGGGAGCGGATGTACCGCGCCGACCGGGGCATCAAGCGCCAGGGCGTCGCCGGCTACGCGCTCAGCGCGCTGGACATCGGGCTCTGGGACCTGGCGGGCCGCGCCGCCCGCCTGCCGCTCTACAAGATGTGGGGCGCCGTCACCGATCGCGTCGCGGTCTACGGCAGCGGCGGGTGGCCGGCGTACTCCGTCGACGAGCTGGTGGCCGAGGCCCGGCGCTACGTGGACATGGGGTGCCGCTACTACAAGATGAAGATCCATCACCCGGATCCGCGGGTGAATCGCCAGCGCGTGGAGGCGGTCCGGAAAGCGGTCGGGGAGGGCGTCCGCCTCATGGTGGACGTCAACCAGAAGCTCGACGTCCTCGGCAACATCCGCCAGGCCCAGCTGCTCGAGGACCTGGATCTGGTCTGGTACGAGGAGCCGGTGCTGGCCGACGACATCGCCGCCTGCGCCGAGGTGGCGCGGGCCATCCGCATCCCCGTCGCGACCGGCGAGAACAACTACACGCGCTTCGAGTTCCGGGAGCTGATCGAGCGGCGCGCCGCCCGCTATCTCATGCCCGACGTCTGCCGCGCCAACGGTTTCAGCGAGACGCTGAAGATCGGCCACCTCGCCGCCGCCCACCAGGTGGCGGTCTCCCCGCACGTGGTGCACGAGCTGTCGCTGCACGTCGTGGGCGCGCTGAGCAACGGCTTCCTGGTGGAGTTCATCGACTGGACGCCGCCCGACCTCTTCGTGGGGCTGCCGCGCTGCGAGGACGGCCACTTCCGCATCCCCGACCGCCCCGGCCACGGCATCGCGCTCGCCCCCGACGCCGCCCGCAAGTACCGCGTCTGAGCTATTTCGCTACGATCTCCAGCAGCTCCACCTCGAACACGAGCGTGGCGCCCGGCTTGATCCGGGGCGGGGCGCCGCGGTCGCCGTAGGCGAGGTTCGCCGGGCACACCAGCCGGCTCTTGCCGCCCACCTTGATGAGCTGCATGCCTTCGGCGAAGCAGGGGATCACGCCGTTCAGGGGGAACGTCGCCGGCTCCCCGCGCTGCACGGAGCTGTCGAAGACCGTGCCGTCGGTCAGGGTGCCGTGGTAGTGCAGCTTCACCGTGTCGCTGGCCTTGGGCGCGGGGCCGGTCCCGGGCTTGAGCGTCGAGATGATGAGGCCGGACGCCGTCTTGGTGGCGCCCTTCTCGGCGGACGCCTTGTCCAGGAAGGCCTGGCCGGCCTTCTTCTCGGCGGCCGCCGCGGCGCTGAGCCGCGTGCGCTGCAGCTCCTGGATCTTCGGCCCCCAGGCCTCGAGCTCGACCTGCCGCTGCTTCTTGAGGACCGTGTCGGAGAGGCCGGCCTTGACCAGCTCCAGCTCCGCCTCGCTCAGCGTGAACGAGGCCAGGTTCTGACCGATGGCCAGGCCCAGCGCGTAAAAGGTCTTCTGCTCGTCGGTCTTGAGTTCCACTCCCGCCCCGAAGGCTGTGGACACCCAGATCAGGAGGGCGACGATCGACCCGAGGGCGGGGTTGCGCATGGGAGATTCCTTTCTTGAAGATGCGTTGAACCTAGGATAAACCAGTTTGTCACCGGGAGGCCCCAGATGCCGGAATCGATCCCCGCTTCGCTGATCATCGACACGCTCAAGGAGACGTTCCGGGAGGCGCGCGGGGGGGCCCGGCACGAGCCTCTGGGCTGGATCCTGAGCGTGCCGGACACCCACCAGCGGACGGTGCTGGCCGCGCTCGACAAGGAACGGGCGATCCGGGTGGTGACCTGCGCCACCGAGGACGAAGCGACGACAGCCGCCGCCGGGCTCTTCCTGGGGGGCGAGCCCTCGGTGCTCATGATCCAGCACGCCGGGCTCTACGCCTCGGTGAACACGCTCCGCGGCGTCGGGATCGACGGCAGGGTGCCGCTCTTCTACATGATCGGGTTGCTGAGCCGCGAGAAGGACAAGGACCCGCGGGAGTCGCGGCACTCGATGGTCCGCTACTGCGAGCCGCTGCTCGACACCTTCAGCGTCCCCCACGCGCGGCTGGAGGGCCCGGACGACCTCGAGTTGATCCCCGAGTACTACCGCCTGGCGCAGCAGCGGCGAGGGCCGGCTGCGGTGCTGGTCGGCCTGGAGACCATCTAGTGCTCCGCCTGGGACGTCATGTTAACGATCGCCGCGCTCGCGCCGCTGCCAGCGGGGCCGACGGGCGCGTGCGGCAGGGATCGCGGGACCACGCGGCACGCGACCGCTGCCCCATTGCGGCTGGGCTCCACCTGGGCACGCGGGGTCCGTGGCCAGCGGGCGGGGACGGGTCCCGCCGACCCCTGCCGCACGTGCCCGTCGGCCTCGGCACCGCGTGCTGGCGGCCTCTTTACATGGCTTCCCAGACGGAACACTAGTGCCGTTCCAACTATTCGCGCCTAGGAAGGCACCGTGTACGTCGTTCGTGGACAGATTTAGTATCAACTAGTTGGAACGGCACTAGATGGCCATGAAGCCGGAAGAGGTGCTCCGCGCGATAGCCGCCGAGCGGGGCGACGCGATCTGCGTGCCGACGATGACCACGGCGCCCGCCTGGCGGACCCTGGCGCCCGACGACCTGTCGGTC